>UQYH01000042.1 GCA_900545185.1 uncultured Eubacteriales bacterium
AGGCAAAGAAAATTTTGGAGAGCGAGGAAACGTACAACATTGCCGAAGTTGCAAAAATGGTTGGCTATAATGACCCAAGCTATTTCGGAGCTTTGTTTAAAAAGGAATTTCGTATGACCCCAGGCGCATACAGACAATCAAAAAAAAGAAAATAGAAAAAGTATGGAAAATAAAAATCGTTATTCCCGAAGGAGGAGTTATGCATATGAAGAAAGCTGTTTCCTTATTTTTAATTTTGGTACTTTTAACAGGTGCAGTACCGTGTCAGTCGGTATTAGGTGCAGAGAAAAATACAATGGTGCAAATATGGGTAGCGCCGAACGGCAATGATGCCACAGAAATAAGCAGCGAAAGTGCACCGTTTCGAACGATTCAAAGGGCACAGCAGGCAGTACGCGGGCTGACAAAGGCAGGCCTTACACAAAATGTGGAGGTTATTTTGCGCGGTGGGGTCTATGAACTTGCAGAGCCGATTCGCTTTACATCGGAGGACGGCGGGAGCGATGCGTTTCGGGTGACATATATGGGATACCCCGGCGAATGCCCGATGATTTCCGGTGGGCGAAAAATCACCAACTTTGAGCCGACAGAGAATGGTATGTGGAAAACGGTGGTAAACGAACTTGAAACCATACGGGAGTTGACGGTCAATAATACGCGGGTGTACCGTGCAGCTATAGAGGATGAGGTTTATCCGCTGGAATTTTATGATGATCCGACAACCGCGTACCCGCAAGACGGTTATTATTTTGACAAGCGTGTCCTTCCCTTGGTGGAACAAAACGGTGATGTAGAGCTTCGGTGGGGTATCAGTTGGCGGTGTCATACGCAAATTCTATCCGATATCATTCAAGATCCAACGGATGATTCTCGCGTCATTGCTTTGGGAACACAGCCTCAGTTTATGCAAAACATTCACAAAAACGATGAGGCAGCCTTTTTTTTGTGCCGTCCGGGTGCACCCTGCCGCATTGAAAATGCTTTGGAGTTTTTGAACCGACCCGGCGAATATTACTTTAACAAAAAAACAAAAGAGCTTTATTATATGCCTCGGGAAGGCGAGGATATGAGGACAGCGGAGGTATACGCATCCGTTTTGGATCGTGTGTTGTATATTCAAGGTGCGGACGGTGCATTGGTGAACAACCTTCGTTTTGAAAATATTCGTTTCGGTCATACAACGTTTTTGGCACCGGAAAAATTCGGCGGCTATTCCAACCAACAGGCAAATGAATGTATGGTGACGGACAGTATTGAAAACAGTGAAGACCCCGCAGCGGTGGAGGTCAATCACGCGCAGAACATACGGTTTGAAAAATGTACGTTTTTTGCAACGGGCGCAACGGGGGTGCGTATGCGTCATACCGTGCGGGATTCTCAGATTAACGGCTGTGTATTTTACGACACCGGCGGCAGCGGAATCGTAGTCGGTTCTAATTATCATAAGAGCAACCCGGCAGATGATGAACCGAGCAAACCCGATAGGGTGGATATGTGGTATCATTCTAAATGGGAAGTATCAGATCTCGGAATTTACGGAGAAGCACCGATTTACACGAACGTTGGGAATAATGGTGTACATCCCATGAATGATGTCAATCGCGGTATCAAATCTTGGTTTAAGTTAAAATTTGACCAGCCTGTCAGCATTGATGAAATTTACTACGGGTATTACACCGGTACGGAAGCAGACGAAGAAATTAAGCATAATTTTGAAATTATTGCCGCAACCAAGGAGGATTTCAGCGATGGTGTCCAGCTGTATGAGCAAGGAGATAACCCGGCGTATGGCTGGGGCGTGACCATTAAACCGAAAGACACCACAACCAAGTTTCAATATTTGCTCATTCGTGCCACTAAAGTGCAGGAATTCGGCATGCGATTTTTAAACATCTGGACAAAGGATTACGATTGGCAGATGAATGATGTTCCGAGACGCATTGAAATTACCAACAACTATTTAACGCGTTTGGGGAACTACCTTTACGGGGCACCGGGCATTACGGCTTATTACTATCACGGATTGACCATTGCGCACAATGAGATCTACAAGACTTCCTACAGTGCTATTTCCTCTGGATGGGGATGGTCTTTGTCGGAGAATCAACCGTTAACGGATTTAAAAATTAATTATAACCGCATATCCGATTTTCTGACAGAAACAATAGACGGCGGTGGCATCTATACACTGTCTAAGCACAGAGGTGCGGAGATTCGCGGCAACTACATAAAAAATGCAAACGGCAATTATGCTGCAATTTATAATGATAATGGCTCTTCGGGTTTCGTGATTGATAAAAACGTTTGCGAAAATGCATCAAACAGTTTATTCTTTCATTCGGGAGATATCCAGGGTAATATAGCAACCAATTTGTATGCGACCAGCGATCTTTATCGCAATGTCGGAGATAATTCGGTTGCGCCGATTCAAACCTTTATTTCAGGCAATCCCACACCGACAATACGAGAGATTATGGATCAATCAGGTTTGACGCAGGCGTACCGAGGGATTAAAAATACGGTGCCGGATAACGAAACATATTACGGTAAGACATATGCCAATAAATATAATTCATTCCTGGATTTAAAAACCGATACGGAAACGATCATCAACGATTACTTGACAGCACTTCAAAAAAATGCGGAAACAGCACTGTCACGTGCTGTATGCGGCGATTTACCCGGGCAGTATTCCGGGCAGATGAAGTTAATGCTGCAGGAACGCTTGGCCGAAAGCAAAGAAAAAGATAAAATGACCGGCAAAGAGATGCTGGAACAGATTATAAGACTTAAAAATGCGCTTGATGATTTTACCGGTTCGCTGGTGCAATGTGAGTCGCCGAAAGCGCAATCGCTGGTTGCAGCGGCAGAACGGCTTGCAGAAGAAAATCCCGATGCTGACGCAAGTGCTTTGCAAGCCGTTATTGCCGAGGGAAAACAGATGGCAGATAACGACTATACAATGATGAAAAAGCTTGAAGCGCATATGCATATGTTTGACCGCGCACTGCGTAAGACGGATATATTGGGCTTGCGTGTTCAAGGCAGTGATGCGCTTCCCGTCATTGAGCGCGAGACAAAAACAGTGACCATTGGCGTTGATGCGGGACGGGATTTGAGTGCAGTCAAGATTTCGGCAGCGGTGCCCTCAAATGCAGTGGTGTTCCCTGATTTGTCAAAGCCTGTGGATTTAACGTATCCGCTTCAGCTGGTCATCAAAAACGGAGATCATTTGGCGGTGTGGTACGTAACGGCAGAGGTCGTTAACGACGGAGATAAGAGCCGTACTGCGTTGTGGAGAAACAGGCTTGACGGAAAAGTGACGGAATATGCAGATGGGGCGCTGTTGCTTGAAAAATCTGCCTCTCCCTATATGTTTACAGGTGAAAAATCAAACACGGTAGAGGTAGCCTTTACCCCACAGGAATCAGATGATTTTTATGGCAGCAGAATCGTATTTTTGTGTGAGGACAGTGAGCCGAGATATGCAGGGACATCGTATTCCGATTCTTGTTTTGAATTGGCTGTCAAAAAAAACACGCTTGAACTTTATCGAATCGAAAACGGCGTTCGCAGTGTTATTTACGGCTCGGATTATGACTCGGAAAAAAATATGACCGATACAATCGGCATTGCCGGCGCTTCTAACTATCGCATACGGATCGAAACCCATGTGGTCGGCGAACGGGTGGTTGTTCAGGTTTTTTTGAACGGTGAATTAAAAATCAATGCGCTGTGTGATGTGAATCGGGCATTGACAAGCGGTTATTTTGGCCTGTTTTCCGAATATTCCGATATATTGTTGGAGGTATAGAGATGAAACAATACATTTTTAAATGGGTTGCGTGTGTCGTTGCGGCACTGATATTTCCGATATTGACTACAGTGGGGGGGGACAGCCAATACTGTGTCGGCTGTCGGCGAAAGGGATGCGGCGTTTGACCCCACTGCTGCGGGACTGCACAATATTGCCATGAATAAAAAGACGAGCGGCGGACGTAACGCATTTGGCTATGCATCTGCCGCGCTGGTCGACGGAAATACGTCTACTTCTGCGGCAACGGGAACCGATTCACACATTTTGATTGATTTGGGCAGTCGATATTCAATTGAATATTTGGAGTTTTATACTGCAAATCGGAACAATGTGAAGGGCTTTAAAATTATAGCTTCCAATACACCTGATTTTACCAATGCGGATGATATTCTAAAATTGTGCGAAATGAAGGAGGCGGTTACGCCCAATGCCAAATACGGATTTCGGGTTGAAACCGAAGCAAAATATCGTTACATTCGGTTTGAGGGCACCGAGGGTGTCTATACCCCAATCAACGAGATTATGGTTTATTCATCAGCCGAAATCAATGTAGATCAGTGGATCTTAACGGATACCGCTAACCGTACAATCCGTTTGCGCGCCGAAGGAAAAACATTAAAGGATCTTTCTGTGACGGTTCACAATTACAGCGGAGATTATACAAAAACGGTGACTATTCTTGTTTTGCTTTATAATGCAGACGGAAAACTAATGAAGATGTTTACTCCACAAATGTCAACGCTTTTGTCAGAGACTAACCCGATTACCCTTCATTTAGACGGATGGCTCGCCGGAGCGGTTCCGAGCGGGTACACTTTGCAGGCAATTATGTTGGATGATGTGACGCACAGTCACATGCCGTGCGCCGCGTTTACGGTGTAGCGTTCTTCATCGTCGTTTCCACGAGAAACGGACAAGAAGTCAACATACCAACCGGTTTCATAGATAAAAACAGCAATAGCAGGAGCTGACGGCTGTTTTTATCATGATCCGCAGAAAGGTGAGATAAAAATATATGAAAAAAGGAATGAAATATGTAGCAGGCATTCTCTGTGCACTGCAACTTTGCATGTGTGAAAGCACCGGCTTTGCAATGGTGAAAAACATTACCGCGCAAATCCAAAGTCCGAATGTTCAGTTTACTGTATTAACAATCATCCATGAGGATAAGGACAAAGGAATAACAGGCTTTGATAAGCTGACGATAGAAAACCTTCCTTCAGTGCTCCATTCGGTACAGACGCGTGAGGTGATACCGGGCATAAATTCGGTAATTTATACGGTTACTCTTGACAATGATGAACCTAAGGGAACATACCTGACTCGCATGACGTATGTCTGCGAGAATCCGGGGGACACCTATTCAGAGTACGGTGCCATTTATCATTTGTCTGATGTGCAACTTGCAGAAAAGACGGCAGAAGTGCATAGAGCGACAGACCCTATGGAGGGTCTTGAAATTTTGGCTGCAATGGGTGTTCTTGACGAGAGGTTGTTTGCTGAGGCTCAGTCAAGCCAAGATTTTGTTAAGTTGTTCTCGGCTGTTCGTGCAGAAAAATATACTGATGGTTACAGCGGAACGGGGATAAAGGATGTGGAGGACAATGTACGGTTTGCGCTTGCGTTGGATGCGTTTCGTTCACTGGATGCAGACAAACTGAAATTATATATTGCCGTGACAGACTTTAGCCGTGTGTTTATGCCGGAAGAGGTAGATACAGACAAGCTCTTATATGAGGATTTTGCAGCAACATACGTCGCGAACAGAGATAGCGAGGTTACGCTCGTGTCAAAACTGATTTCGGATATCAACATTGCAACGGGGATTATGCTTTTAAAGGGTGGTTCACCTGCAGAAAAGACGGAAACGCTCAATCAATACGGCACCATCCTTGGTTTAAATTTGCAGAAAGCAAAGGATGAAAAGATTGAACTTCTTGATATAGCAAAAAGGATTCAAGGCAGCGATCTGATAGAACTGCGGGAATCCTATGAGAGTGTTTTAAAGCAACTTGTTAAGGAGAAAAGCGAAAAAAACAAAACGCCGCGCCCTTCCTCGGGCGGCGGCACGGGCGGAGGCACGGGCGGCGGTTTTTCTGTACCGACGAAAACCACCGTCAAGACGGATAAACCGCAGAATATGAGTACAAAGGAAGAAAACAACCGTCAACACACGTTTCGGGATGTGGAAACATCCAATTGGGCATATGATGCGATAACGGCACTGACAGAAAAGAATATTATATCTGCGGAGGCAGAATATTTTCGCGGAGAGGACGGTATCACTCGTGCGGAATTTTTAAAGCTTGCGGTGCTGGCGTTTGGGATTGAGATGAAGGGTGCCGAATTGGAATTTGAGGACTGTATCAAAAGTGATTGGTACTATCCATATGTTTGCGCCGGCTATAACGCAGGCATTGTTACCGGGCAATCTGACACAAGCTTTGGTGCACAGACATTCATCACGCGTGAAGATGCGGCGGTCATTGCCAATCGAATCTTTGGATGGAAAACCGCAAAAAATGCGGAATGTAACTTTGCAGATCAGCATACGATTTCGGATTACGCAAGCGGTGCGGTTGCCAATCTATCGGAAAGAAAGCTGCTCATAGGATTTGCGGACGGCAATTTCCGTCCGCAGGCGCGCATTTCAAGGTATGAGGCTGCTGTGTTGTTCTACCGCCTGATGCAATATTCTGCATAAACAAAAGGAGGATTCGTTTCGTGAAAACAAAAATTTTGAGCTTATTGTTATGCGTGATTTTGGTATTGGCTGTATGCCCTGCAGTATTTGCGTTAAAAGCATCCTCTGAGAATATTGCTCTTGGAAAGCCGACCAAAGAATCATCAGTTTATATGGGTTATGATTTTTATAAGGCCTCTAATGTGGTTGACGGCAATGTAATATCCGAATGGATGTCAAACATCGGTGCAACACCGGAATGGTTTATTATTGATTTGCAGCAAGAATACCGCATTGCAAAAATCCGAGTGGCGGGGCGTTGGAATATGCTAAACACGGAGGGTATGAGAAATTTTGAACTCCAGCTGTCAAATGATCCGAACTTTTATGAATATGAAACGGTACATGTGCAGGGACAGGAGGAATTTGCTTACCATACGTGGCTTGAGGTTAATGTTACTTCAAAACAAACATATCGCTATTTTCGTTATATGGCCACCATGGTAGACTGCCGTGGTATTGGCGAGGTGGAAATTTACAGTTCCAATGCGAGGGAACCTGACCCATATGCAAAATATGAGCAGGAGGATTATCTAAAGGGGTTAAAGGTTCTCGAACAGATTGGTATAGTCAATTTGGACAACTTTGTCGGAGAGTCGGTCATAACCAGGGCGGAAGCAGTGCGATTACTCATGCAGTTCCGTGTGGGAGAAACAACTGCAGACACATCGAGCTTTGTGGACGTTGGATTAGATAACCCATACCTCGGTGAAATTGAAACCGCATATCAGCTCGGTTGGCTGTCTATGCCGGAGGACGGACGGTTTCGACCAAACGAGTATATTTCCAAAAACGCTTTTCTAAAGTTGCTGCTTCACAGCATAGATTACGGTGCTCTGATTGAAAAACACGGCGAGTATCCGGGGAGCGTTAATTGGCTGGCAAAGGAATTACGGTTGATGAAAAATCTTTCCATCGAAGAAGATCGTGTTGTTTTATGCGGCGAAATGGTGATTATGATGTATAATGCGCTATGTGCGCCATATCTGCAACCGACTGTTGAATCCGATTGGGTCATCTACAAGGAAAGTGAAACAGTTTTAGAACAACGTTACGGATTAGCTGAATATAGCGGAGTGGTAACAGCCAACCAATATTCAGACTTGTCAACAGGTCGGCCGACGGGCATCGGTTCTGTTACAATAGACGGCGAGACCTATTATGACAGAAACAATACCGTGCAAGATTATCTTGGTAAAACAGTGGATTTTTTTGTCGATACAATCAGCGGTGATATTGTGACGGCAGAACCTTCAAAGTCCAATAAAGTGACAGAGTTTTCGGGCAAGAATATCTCTTCGGATCAAAAAGCACTGAACGGTGGCAAAATTACGGCAGAACCTGAAGATGGCGGCAAAATTACTGTTGTTCTTAAAAAAGGATTTACAGTTCTCCATACAGGAATAGCGGATAATACCTATACGATTGATACTTTTAAGAGTCGTTATGCGCAGATTGCTGCCATTGACAATGACAATGATGGACAAGTTGAGGTTTTGTGTGTAAAGGATTATGCATCCACAACTGTCAGCTCTGCTCATACAGATGTCACCGGTGTTACAACAGTCCAAGGAGACAACGGTAAAACGTATCGTATCACAGCAGCAAAGGATTATCGTTGCAGTGTGATTTCTGAGTCGGGTACCTTCGAACCGACGGTTATTGAAAGCGGTGATGTCATTTCAATCAGCCAAAGTCCGGACGGACGCGGCACGGAGGTGCTGATTTCGCAGAGTGGTGAGGTTAATGGGGTTTTAGAAGAGCTGATTAAGGCGGAAGATAAAATCAGCATCGGCGGAATGATTTACGATTTGAATAAGGGATATTGGGAAGCGAGGAATGACGGTGCCAACAGCGCCGATACACTTACGGTAGGCCAAAGCTACCGTGTGGTGTGTAACTGGTTTGGAGAAGTTGTTGCGGTGTATATGCAACAAGATGACATCTATGAATATGCATATTTAATCAACAAGGACGCGGGACGCGGAGTGTGTCCAGAGGTATTAATCAAAATCCTTTCCGTTTCGGGTAACATAAAAATTTTGCCGGTGGCCGACAAGGTTATCGTAGATGGAAAACAATACAGCCGTAATGAGCTGAGTAAAAAACTTAAAGAAAACAGCGGTCTTTTGCCTCAGGATGTTGTCAAAATCAGAATAAACGAGAACCGTGTGCGGGAAATTGATACCGCTGTGTGGAATCTTGCAAACGGTGAGGACGAACATACACTCTCCAAACGGGTTTATCAAGGTGATGTGCGTTGGAGTTACTGGCATGAGGTACTCTATATTATGGAAAAACATACCATGGAAGCGCGTTACGATTCCAATGTGCCGATTTTTGAAGTTCCGGTATATACTGAGGCAGACGGCTCAAAAACTGTTGCTGAAGACAAGGAAGGGCTTTTTAAGGTTACGCGCGACCCCAAGAACATTGTAAGTGGTTCAAATGAGGAAGTTACGGGTATTATTGCCGGTTATGATGTTAACATGACTACAAAGGAGACAAAAGCATTTTTGCGCTATGTTGACGCGGGCGGTGGAGGAACATTGTATGACGATGCAAGTGCGATGGTCGTTGGGCGTATTTCCAATAAGCTTGATGAAAACGGCGATGTGCGGCTATGCCTTGTGGGGTATACTTCGACAGGAAAAACCGAATTTTTCCTGAACGAGGAGATGATTCCGCGCGATTTGGGCGGAAAGCTTCCCGAGGGCGGCGATATTTATCAATATCACGCCAATAAAGATCTTGGTGAAATTGACATGATGCGCAAGGTGTTTGACTTAAGTGAGGATCTTAATAAGTTGGGCAGCACAGGCGATGCGCTGTTTTACACGTTGGGGATTATCGGAACCTCGTTCAGCGGGAACTTCCGTGCTAACCTGTGTGTTGTATTGGAAAAAAACAAAGACCTGCTGTCAGTGGTTAATGGTGTGCCGATAGGGATGACCGCAGAAGAACTGTTTCGTAGGACAGATGTTTTCGATTTAAATAAATTCAGAATCTATAGTTATCATCAAAGAACCGGCGTGAGTGTGGAAACCGCATCGTATTTGGATGGCATGGTTTACGAAGCGAATCCGCATGCAAGGCTTATGGTGATTAATGACAGAAACGGCGGAAATCAAATGATTGTCTGTTACCAATTGAATGAGTAACCTATAGCTGGAGAAACATACTCTTAGCTAAAATAAAAGAGGAGGGTAATCACATGAAAAAAGATTTGTTGGGATGATTTTAGCGGTTGCAATGCTTGGGGCACCCCTGCCGCAAAAGGCTTTGGCGGTGAGTCAGAAAGTGAATGTTGCGCTCGGCAGACATGCATGGATGTCTACCGATTGTGGTGCGGCCTATTCGGCCGACAAAGCTGTGGACGGCAGTGACTCCACATATTGTGCAAATGGAGCACCTCCGACAGATGGCAGTCCGGTCTTTTTTGCCATTGATCTAGGCGCGCCGTATTTGTTGGAAGAAATTAAAGTAATAGGTCGAAATCAAACTTGGGGCAATGGTTTTGTAGAGCAGAGAGATTTTCAGATTGAGTTGTCTAACGATGCAGAATTTGGCGAAGTTACGGTTGTTTCCGGATTTGATGAGAACAGACAAGACTATACGGATTCTAAAACATTTGCGGTGAACGAAACGGAGGAATACCGCTACGTTCGTTTTCTAAAGGATATGTCAATGGATGAAGGCTCATCAAAATACAACATTGGTTTTGTCGAGGTTGAGGTATATACCACTTTAAACCTACGCAATGTGGCAAAAAATAAAATTACAACGGTTTCTTCCTATGCAAACGGTGTAGAGGGTCCGGGCAATGTAACGGACGGTGACTATACGAATTGCTTTGCAAATGGTGCACCGCCGGCGACAGGTCCGGTGTTTGCGACAATTAATCTCGAAAAACCCTATACAATTGACGAAATTTGGATGTGCGGACGTAATCAGAATTGGGGCAACGGCTTGGTAGAACAGATGGATTTTAAAATTCAGTTATCCAATGATGCCAATTTTGCAGCAGCATCCACGGTGGATATAACAGACTTTGATAAATATGCGGGTCAAGAAAAGGCATACGTATCGTTTGCGAGAGAGGTTGTTACTACGGATGTAAAATATCAATATATTCGCTTTTTAAAGAACATGGATGACTCTGTGGCCTCTAGATATAACATCGGTTTTAAAGAGGTTTTAATCATGTCACCGGATCAGGAAACAACAGCTCCCGATCCGACAGACCCCGACCCGGGGGATCCGAGTGCGGCGGACTATAATGGACCGCTCTACAATGTAGCATATGGCAAGGAAGCGTGGGCAGGCAGTTGGTATAGCGTAGGGGAGGATAAAAGATCTCCTTCGAAGGCGATTGACGGTGACTGGAGAACCGGTTATCTTAACGGCGGAGCATATTCTGATACCGGGTATCAATACATTACCGTTGACCTCGGCCAAGCGTATAAAGTTAACAAACTTCGCTTCTGCGGACGTGATGTTGACGAATGGGAACAGAAGAATTTTAAAATTCAGCTTTCCAATGATAAAACCTTTAACGATGCAACCTGCACCACGGATGTTACTCAATTTACAGACTATCAAACAGCATATCACGGCTGGACAGAAATTCAGGTTTCCAAGCTAAACCGTTATCGTTACATTCGTTTTGTAAAAGATTGGAATATAACTGACGGGACACGATGGAGCCTGTGCTTAAATGAACTGCTTGTTCTTTCACCGGATAAGCCGCAGATTGCTGCAACCTTAATCAGCGAGGGGAAACCGGTTACACATGAAAATGAATATACAGATCAGGATCGCGGTCAGTATGCGGTAGACGGAGATCCCAATACAGATTGGTTCTCCGGCGACAGCAACTCCGCCAATATGAGTTACCCGTATTATAACTGGCTGCAGGTTGACCTTGGAGAGAACTACGAGGATTATGATATTACAAATGTGCGGTTTAATATTTCGGATAGAGATTGGGCAAAGGGAGCCGGTATCAGATATGCCGGAAAGAAAACACGTATTCTTCTTTCCAATGACCCATCATTTGACGAAACTATAGACTGGAATGTCCTGCAAATTTATAACAACACAACAACTGCGGAGGATAATACTGCAGTTCCCTATATTAATGATGTTTATTTGGCAGACGGCGGTCTTGTATACAGCTATGACGGTTCACAGATAGTATCCGAGCGTGTGCCGCTGATAGATGAGGTTAATAGCTATCGTTATATCCGTGTGGAAAGTTATGAGAGAATCTGCATATGGGAACTACAGGTTTATGCGAGAAATTTGACGCAATCACTCCCGGCACCGTCACTGGGCTTCTATTCCGATGAGAATTGCACTTTTTCCATTGGAAGAACAATCCCGGAAAACGGAAAGTTTTATATTAAATTAAACGGTGTCAACTATGATAATAATCAAAATCGCATTTTTGATGTCTATGTGGCAAAAAGAAGTCGTACAGGGGCGTTAGATGAGCTTCAGCATTTCGAGTTTGGCGTAGGTGCATGGTTGGTGGAAAGTAAAACCTTTGAGGTTAATGCAACCAAAGGCCTACAATATGATATTTATCTTTGGGAACGCGGTACGCTTAAACCCATTGTATCAAAAGCAGATATGCAATAACCGATTTGATAAAGAGCGGCAAATGCTGCCGCTCTTTATCAACAGCACTTTTGAAGCTGCAACTGGGAGGAAAGAAAATGGACAAAAAAAAATTAAAACGCAAGGATAGCTTTTTCGGTCTTCATTTCGATTTTCATGCAAATGAGGAGAGTGTGGTCGGAGAGCGGGTAACACCCGAAATTTTTGAGCGATATATCACAGAGGTACAGCCTGATTATATTCAGGTTGACTCCAAAGGACATGGCGGTTGGGCGAGCTATCCGAGCAAGCTGGGAAATCACCCCAAAATTAAGCAGGATATTCTCCGAATGTACCGCGATATTACAGCTAAACACAACGTTGCATTGTATGTTCATTATTCAGGGGTTTGGGATATGCGTTATGTTAAAGAACATCCGCAATATGCCGTTGTGGATGAAAATGGAAATACCAGTGCCAATATGACAAGCTCCTTTGGCCCCTACATGGATGAACTTATGATTCCGCAGCTGATTGAATTGTCTGATGATTATGGCATTGACGGCGTTTGGGTGGACGGCGATTGTTGGGCGGTTGAGCATGATTATTCGGTATTGGCAAAACCGTATCTGCCGCGCAATCTAACTCTGTATCAGCATGGTGAAATCATGCGTGAGGCATTTAAGCGAAATCTCAAAAAATATGTAGATGCTCTGCATGAGCATAACCCTGATTTTCAGGTAGCAAGCAACTGGGCATACACCTCATATATGCCTGAGAAGGTGGATGTTAATGTTGATTTTCTGTCTGGTGACTATCCATATAATAACAGCATTCGCGTTGCGCGCTATGAGGGTAGGTGCATAAGCGCAAAGGGTAAGCCGTGGGATTTGATGGACTGGGGCTTTGATATTATTTCAAACTGCAATTACTATAAGACTGCTGTTCAACTTAAGCAGGAGGCAGCTGTTGTGATTTCACTAGGTGGAGGCTTTCAGATTTACAATAATCAGAATCCGGATGGCAGCGTCAACGCTTACCCGATCGCGCAGGCAAAAGAGACAGCGGAGTTTTGCCGCAAACGTCAAGTATATAATCATAAAAAAAGTCCAATTGGACAGGTTGGGGTTTATTATTCTGAAAAAGCGCGCTACAAAAACAGCAATATGTTTAATGCGGCAGGCTCCACTAATGCCATGATCGGTGTACTGGGCTGCATTTTAGACGCACAACATACGGCAGAAATCTTTTATGAATATCAAATGCATACAATGGAACGTTTTGACGCAGTTGTTTTTCCTGAGTGGGACAGAATCACAGCAGAGGAGAAACAAAATCTGCTCGGCTATGCAGAAAACGGCGGCAATCTTATTGTCATCGGTGCAAAGGCCTCGAAATTGTTTGAAGATGTTTTGCCGGTCGAATGGATTGAATATCATGAAAAACAGAGAATTTACTTAATGCAGGATGGCATTTTGGGTGGCTTTGAAACAAATTTTTACGAAGCCGATGGTGTGGGAGTCAAATGCTATCGCTGGTTAGATGAAACCAGTGTATACTGCACGTCCATTGTTAAAGTTTCTTATGGAAAAGGCACGGTTACGGCTATGCTTTTTGATTTGGGCAGCTCATATTTTGATTTGAGAAGTTTTGCACTTCGCAATTTGATGGATGATACTCTTTGCAGTCTTTATCAGCCTATGGTGCGTCTGAATCAGAAAAATATAGACATCACCATTCAAAAAGACGGTGAAAAGCGGATTATAAACCTCATTAACATAAACGGGGAGCATGCAGATGATCAAGTCTCGGTTTATGATTTCGTACCACCGGTGTATCACTTAATGGTAAAAATTGATATGCAAAATAAATATAAAAAAATCACTATGCCACTTCACAGTGAGAATGCAGTAAAGTTCCGCATGAACGGAGACTACGCGGAGTTTGAGATTGACATTACCGATTTGCATGAAATTTTGGTGCTGGAGTAACAGTGAATTAAAACGGAAGGGACGAGTTTATCATGAATGAAGACCACGGCGGCTTACCGCAGAAATTTTTCGGCTGGAATACATGGGATACCGAGAGCGTATATTCCTTTGTATATCTCCCGTACGGTCTGGCGGTTCGGCTGTGCTTTAAGGACAGTTCAAGCGACAGAGTGTTCCGCAGCTTTCAAATCAGCCATAATAACGAGGCAGAAGCCAATGTCCGGCCAAAGGGACGTTCTCTTTACGGGGAATACATTGAAACAGAGCTTCGCCTGTTTCAAAATATTCTACGTATTCGTTTTGCATCAATAGGAAAACATTTTTTTCTGAATGTTCATCCTCTTGCGGCGGGACCGTGCCCCTTAATTGTAACGGTGGAAGTTGCTTTGCTGTGGGGACGCGAAGGTTTGATTGAAAAACGGGGTGATCTGCTGACTGCAAAATTTCCGGACGGCAATCGGTTTGTGATACACAGCACGGGCACAAAAACAATATTTCCGTATGCATTTTCCCATGTTCCGTATTTGGCATTTTTGCTTGATCAACCGATTTTGGTATCCGATACAGAGTGCAGCAATTCAGAGATGGAAAATATTTTTTCTGCTGCATGTGACAAACAGGATCGAGCCATATGTGGCTTTGGTCAAATGAAGCATGTTGCAGAAGCGATGAAAAGCACAATTGCGTGGGATACCATTTATGACCCCGAACGGTTTGGTATATGCACACCTGTCAGCAGGCGATGGAATTTGGACTGGGGCGGCTATGTCCTGTTTGGATGGGACACTTGCTTTGGTGCGCTTATAGCCTCGGTGTTTGATACGGATTTGGCGCAGAGAAACATGGAGGCCATCTTATCTACAGAAATAGATGGATTTGTTCCGAATTTTACCAGTGCAAACGGAGATGTTTCGTTGGATCGTTCGCATCCGCCGGTTGGCTCTTATTGCACGCTTGAAATTTACAAAAGAAGCGGAGACCGCGCTTTTTTAGAGCAAACCTTTGAGCCATTGTTGCGTTGGAATCAGTGGTATTTTGCCAATCGAAACAGTGGAAACGGATATTTGTGTTGGGGCAGCGGACACCATCCTTTTGTTCATGGAAAACCACTGGAAACCCACGCAATCCATACTTCTGTAGGGGCGAGCTTTGAAAGCGGCATGGATTTGCTGCCGATTTATGACGATATTCCGTTTGATGGTGAAAAGTCCATCATGTGTTTGGCGGATTTGGCTTTGATGGGAGAATATATTTTAGATTGCCGCTCGCTGGCAGAGATTGCGCGTATCTTGGGCAAAGCCGAAGAGGAGCAGAAGCTGATAGAATGTAAAAACACGGTGGAAAAAGCGGTGCTTTCGATGTGGTCTGAGGAAGCGGAAATGTTTTTAAATTTGCGTACAGACACGGGAGAACTTTCCAGAAGAATTGCGATAACCAATTTTCTTGCATTGCTTGCCGATGGCGTAACCGATGAGCAAAAGGCAAAAATTGCAAAACGGTATTTTTATAATGAAGAGGAGTTTTTTGGTGAATACATGATGCCGGTAGTTTCCAAAAGAGATTTGGCATACGCACAGCAACTTGGATTTCGCGGGCGCATATGGCCGCCACTGAATTTTTTGGTATATCGTGCTTTACGCCATGCTAAAATGAATAAAGAATGCAGACTGCTTGCGGAAAAATCCGCTCGAATGATTGTTCGTGAATGGCGAGAATTTGGGCACGTTCACGAAAATTATCACGCTGTGACCGGATATGGTTGTGGTGAAAATGCGAGTGAGTGTCTGTATCATTGGGGGGCTCTGCTCGGATATATTGCGTTGGAGGATTTCGATCAGGAGAACAGAAGGAGCGAATTATGAAATATGAAATTAGCTTTTCGGAGTATTTGAACAAGGTTTATGGCGGCTGGTATGGTAAATGTCTCGGCGGTGCGGCGGGAGCGGCGCTGGAAGGACAAAAAACAACGGAACATGTAAAGGATTTTTCGGAATATTTTAATCCGGATATTCCGAACGATGATTTGGATATTCAGGTTTTATGGCTAGAGGTTTTAGAGCAGTACGGACTGAATGTAACCTCTGATATTCTGGCTGAGAGATGGAAGCGCCAGTGTTGGTATCCGTTCTCGGAATATGGCTGTTTTTTGCGTAATTATGAGATGGGAATTTATCCGCCGTATTCCGGCATTTTTAACAATGCGGACTTTACAGAGGATATGGGTTGTCCGATTCGATCGGAAATTTGGGGGTTTTGCTTGCCGGGTAACCCGATCTTGGCATCGGAATATGCAAGACGAGATGCAATCTTGGATCACAGCGGAAATTCTGTTTGGGCTGAGATGTATTTTGCGGCACTGGAAAGTCTTGCCTTTTTTTACAGCGATATTCACTCGTTACTTTTGGCGGCAGAACCGTACTTAAAATCCGACAGCCGTTTGGAAGAATTGGTACATATGGTTTCGGCTGCATGCCGAGACGGTAAGGATTGGCGCAGCATACGTCGAAAAATTTTGCAGAATTTTGGGGATTATGACTTTTCATCGGCATTGCAGAATGTTGGTTTTCTGCTGATGGCACTTTTGCTTGGTGAGGAAGATATGCATAAGACGATAAATATTGCGCTTTGGTGTGGCTATGACACGGACTGTACCTGTGCAACGGCAGGTGCTATTTTGGGCGCTATGCAGGGATATTCTGCGCTTGATGAGGAAATTAAAGGTTTTATAAACGATTATTATGTGCTGGGAATTGATGTAAAGCGTGCTTCAAACAGTATATACAGACTGGCATATGATACCTGTGTCGTAGGCGTTTCGATTTCAGAATGCGGCAATGATCAAGTGACCGTAACCGACATCCCGACTGATTTGGTACGGTTATCATTTGAAGAGGATACAAGGCCGTTTCTTATCCAGGTGGACTATGAATCGTCTTGCTGCATTACACCTGGGGGAGACTGCACGTTGACTCTTTCTGTTACTAATCGAAGTAAAGAAAATTTTAGTGGACTCCTTCTCATCAATGCTCCCGAATATTTTGAAACGGTTCGCCAAACAGATTTTAGTGTGGAGGCAAGCAAAACGGAATCCGTTCGCCTTTATGTGAAGTGCAAAAATGTGTCAATCATGTCACAAAAAAATATTATTAATATACAGCTTGTTGATGGGCAGGACGTTGTTTTTGAAAACAAATTTGGAATATGCGGTTCCTCTCTGTGGAAAATGTACGGTCCATATTTTGAACCCTTTGTAAAGGGAACGTACCGGAATAAGCCTGCGTGTGATTTTGAGGCGGCGTTTAATAATGCGGTGTCGCTTGACAGGAACTATCGGCAGTTGCAGGATGAAGGTGTAGCAATTGCTTGCTGCGAAAATATGCTGGATGTTGAAAAAGTAATGCATTTTCGCGGGCAAATGTGCTGCTATCTTGAAACAACTGTGATTTGTCCGGAGGAACGTGATGTTTGGCTCCAAATTGGGAATAATGACGGTTTCTCTATAAGCTTAAACGAAGAAACGGTTTTGGAGCGGGATGAAATTAGAATGTATTCTCCATATAACAATTATGCAAAGGCACATTTAAAAAAAGGAAAAAACAATTTGTCCATTAAACTTCTGCGTAGAGGAGACAAACTTAAATTTGCTTTTGGATTTAAAAAAAATAACGGCAAACATTGGAATGATTCTTGTTGGTGTACGGATTTAGAATATGACATTTCTTAAACAATAAGGGGCAGAAAAGGCTCAGTTATATCAGAGAGCTGTCAGAGGGGGACTCCCCTCTGACAACTCCCCA
>UQYH01000043.1 GCA_900545185.1 uncultured Eubacteriales bacterium
GGCCCAATATACATATGATATATTGGGAACATTATATAATTTATCAACAAACAAGATGATTTATTCAATTGAAAAAGGTGTGCCGGCAATGTTTGTTACCGCAGATGGCAAGGTTATAACAACAACGAAGTCACTAACACACATAAAAGATTCGTTAAAACTAATTGATAAAAATACCGCTTCATCTAAAGATAAAATCTATCCGATTTCCGAATATGCGTGTGTTTATTTAAAAAACCATCATGGTACATATTTGACAATGACAATTGAAGAATTAGTTGAAAATGCAGATAAATACTATATTAATGCATATTATGATAAAGATTCTAAATATGGCGGATGCATTCGCATATTTGTCGTAAATGAAAAATAGACCGATCTATTAACAAAAAACTATTGATTTACTACCAATCACTCAATATTCCCCTTTGTACAGAATTGTACTATAGGATTTTATTGAATCATTGCACAATAATACAAAAAGCGGAATTTTCCCAATGAGAAAATTCCGCTTTTTATGTTGTATTGACTGCAACAACCCAACCGACTCCTATTCGGAGGTAAAGGGCAACAGTGCAATATGTCTGGCGCGCTTAATTGCTTCAGTCAGCTGTCTCTGATGCTTTGCGCACGTACCGGTGATTCTTCTGGGAAGAATTTTAGCACGTTCAGAAACAAAACGTCTGAGCTTAGCTACGTCCTTGTAATCAATATAATCGATTTTATCCTGACAAAAGGCACAAACTTTCTTCTTGGCCTTTCTGGTTCTGTTCATCGGTCTTTCTGCCATGTGAAAACGCCTCCTTCCGGCTTTAATTGAATCCGGTTACTTAAAAGGGCAAATCCTCTTCTTCTACAGGGATAAAGCCATCAATATCAGATGATGGTGCCTGCGGAGCAGCAGGAGCCTGCGGTGCGGAATAAGCCGGCGCCTGATAAGAGCCGACACCCTCGTTCTTACTTTGAGCAAACTCAACATCCTCGGCTATAACCTCGGTTACATACCGTTTGTTGCCGTTTTGATCGTCATAAGACCGGGTTTGAATCCGGCCGTCTAAAGCAATCCGCATGCCTTTTGTGAAATAACGGCTGACAAACTCTGCCGTTTTATTCCAGGCAACACAGCTGATAAAATCGGCCTGCCGTTCCTCTCCCTGACGAGCAAAACGTCTGTCACAGGCAACGGTAAAGCTGACAACCGGTGTGCCGGACTGTGTTGTACGCAATTCGGGATCACGCGCTAAGCGGCCTACCAAAACAACCTTATTCATTCCATTCTCATCCTTTCCGCAGCAAAAACCCTTTGATTATTTGCTGATCTTTCTCTTTTCTTCCTTTTTGATTACGATATCACGCAAAATACCGTCCGTAATACGGTAAATTCTTTCCAGCTCCTGCGGAAAATCAGGCTTTGCGCTGAACTGAATCAAAACATAGTAGCCTTCGTTTAAATCATTAATCGGATACGCCAATCTGCGCTTACCCCACTCGTCAACGGATTCAATTTCACCCGCGCCGGAAATTAATGATTTGAATTTTTCAACCAAAGCTGCAATTTTGTCTTCTTCTAAAGACGCGTCAATGACAAATATTGTCTCGTACTTGTTGATTACATCAATCATCTTTTTCACCTCCTTTTGGACTTTGGCTCTTTGCTCTGCAAAGAGCAAGGATATATATCATTACATGACATATCATTATAAGTATAGCTGAAAATTTCCAATTTGTCAAGCTTTTTTCAAAAATTCAGACAGCATTTCTGTTTTTTCAGCCAAAACTGTATTAATTATCGTATAAATTACGTTTATCAATCACGCGGACGGCTTTACCCTCGCTGCGTGTAATGGTTTTGGGCTGCACAAGCTGCACCTTAGCATAAATGCCCAGCATGCTCTTTAACGCTTCTACCAGCTCGCGTTCCTTGGTTTCAATATCGCGCATGGTATCCGAGAACATCTCCGGTGTCATCTCGACCTGAACCTCCAGCTTATCACTGTTGCGTTCGCGGCTGACAATAATCTGATAATTGGCCGGATAGCCCTTGTTAATCAACACCGTCTCAATCTGAGACGGGAATACGTTAACGCCCTTAACAATCAGCATGTCATCGCTGCGCCCCATCGGCTTGGACATTTTGACAAAGCTTCTGCCGCAGGAACATTTTTCGCGCGTTAGCACACAAATGTCACGCGTTCTGTAACGAATCATCGGGAAGGCTTCCTTGGTGATGGTCGTAAAGACCAATTCGCCCTTTTCACCCTCCGGCAGCACCTCGCCGGTGACAGGGTCAATAATTTCGGCAATAAAATGATCTTCGTTAATGTGCATGCCCGTTTGCTCGCTGCATTCAAACGCAACACCGGGGCCGGCAATTTCGGTTAACCCGTAAATATCATAAGCCTTAATGCCCAGCTTGTCCTGAATATCGCGGCGCATAGCTTCGCTCCAAGCTTCTGCACCGAAAATACCGCTCTTTAAGTGAATTTTATCGCGCAGGCCACGTTCATGGATGGACTCTGCCAAATATGCCGCATACGACGGTGTACAGCACAAAATGGTCGATTCCAAATCGCACATAAATTGCAGCTGACGATCCGTACTGCCCGATGACATAGGAAGTGTCAGCGAGCCGATTTTGTGTGAGCCGCCGTGGAGGCCTGCGCCGCCCGTAAACAAACCGTAGCCATAGCAAACCTGCACCACATCGTCACGCGTACCGCCTGCGGCGGCAATGGCACGTGCACAGCAGTCCTCCCACAAGTCCAGGTCGTGTTGCGTGTAAAACGCAACAACACGCTTACCGGTTGTGCCGCTGGTGGATTGTATACGTACTGCATCACTTTTGGGCACGGCTAAAAGGCCGGTAGGATACGCCTCACGCAGGTCATTTTTTGTTATAAACGGCAACTTATGAAGGTCATCCACCGAACGGATGTCATCCGGCGTAACGCCCTTTTCTTCCATTAAATGTCGATAGTACGGCACGTTTTTATAAACATGCGCTATAACGTTAACCAGTCGTTCGTCCTGCATGGCGCGAATTTCTTCGCGTGATGCACATTCCACCTCAGGCTGATAATAATGTTCCATTTTCATCATTCCTTTTTTCTCTATTGCATAGATAAATATTTTCTGTTTTTCACCAAATAATCTGTTCCCGAAAGAATCGTCAGCGCAGCTGCCAGCCAAACGGCAAGTTCAATCCAAAGATTGGCACCGACAAAAAGTGCCAGCGTCAGCGCGATGAACTGCCACATGGTTTTCACCTTACCCCACATGCTGGCCGCAATCACGTTCCCCTCCGATGCCGCAGCAATGCGGATGCCGGAAACCAAAAATTCCCGTGCGGTAATAATAACAGTCACCCAGGCCGAAACCTCGCCTGTTATATTTAAGCAAACCAATGCCGCCGTTACCAGCAGCTTATCGGCAAGCGGATCCATAATTTTGCCAAAGTTTGTTACCTGCCCATTTTTTCGCGCCAAATAGCCGTCCAGCCAGTCTGTGCAAAATGCCAGCACAAACAGCGCCGCCGCAATATACCGTGCATACGGTATACTCTCGGTCAGCATAAATATCATAAAAACAGGTACCAATAAAACGCGCAGCAAGGTCAGTTTGTTCGGTGTGTTCATTGGCCGCTCCTTTCCGGGCATACCTGTCCGATGAGCTCGTACGTATCGGCATTTAAAATTTCAACCTGTACAAATTCACCGGGCAAAAGCTCTCGTTCTGCCGCAAAATAAATTGTATTGTCCACCTCGGGCGCATCACCCTGCGTACGTCCGAAGTACATAAGACTTTCTTCGTCATAGCCTTCTACCAACGACTCAACCGTTGTGCCGATTTTTGCCTGCTGCATTTCGTCACTGATAACGGCCTGTGCAGCCAAAATCTGTTCGGCACGTGCTGCTTTCACTTCGTCTGGCAATTGATTCGGCAGTTGTGCCGCCGGTGTACCCTCCTCTTGCGAGTACGCAAAAGCGCCCAAACGGTCGAAGCGCATTTCCTTAACAAAAGAAAGCAAGGCGTTAAACTGCTCCTCAGTCTCACCGGGGAAGCCGGCAATCACCGTTGTACGCAGCACCAAATTCGGCAATTTCCTGCGCAGCTTGGCTAAAAGTTCTGTCAGTTGTTCGTGCGTTAAATGCCGTCCCATGCGTTTCAGCACGGCACTGTCACTATGCTGAATGGGAATATCCATATAGGGAACCAGTTTTTTTTCGGTTTGAAAAACGTCAATCAGTTCATCGGTAATCACTTCGGGATATACATACAGCACTCGTACCCAATGCAGTCCGTCAATTGCACACAAGCGGCGCAACAACTCCGGCAAACGGTACGTGCCATATAAATCAATGCCGTAACGCGATGTATCCTGTGCGATCACAACCAGTTCACGCACACCGCCTGCCGCCAAGGCCGCGGCTTCTTCCACAATATGCTCCATCGGGCGGCTGCGATATTTGCCGCGCAGCTTGGGAATAATACAGTACGTGCAGTGATTGTCGCACCCATCGGCAATTTTAATATATGCCATGTAGCCCGGCGTTGAAAGCATACGCACCTCTTCGGGCAATGCCTCATTCATATGACCGAACAGCACAACCTTTTCGCCGGCATATGCACGCGCAATGACTTCGGCAATTTTGTGGTAATCCCCCGTACCGACCACCGCGTCAACCTCCGGCAGCTCTGCCAGAATTTCGTCATGATAGCGTTCTGCCATGCAGCCGCTGACAATTAAAAGGCGGCAGCGCTTTTCCTTATACGCAGCCATTTCCAAAATTGTTTGAATGGATTCCTCTTTGGCCGTGTCAATAAACGCACAGGTGTTAACAATAATCACATCGGCTTCCTGCGGATCTGCAACGATCCGAAAACCCTTGTGCCCCAAAATACCCAGCATAGCTTCGGTATCGACCAGGTTTTTGGCACAGCCGAGAGAAACAATTCCTATATTTAATGCATTCAATGCAACCATCCTTTTCAGGCTTTGTTATTCAACCTCATCCTCTTGCGGCTCTTCGCCCTCTTCTGTTTCCTGCTTATCTTCGTCTTTGTCATTTTCTTCGGTTTCTTCCAGCATGCCGTGCTCGGCGGCCTCCAGTGCGTCTACCTTTGCCTGGTATTCCGCTTCACGAGCCATGGCCTGCTCTTTGGTTTCGTTCACAATTAAAATATCTCCGTCTGCAATTTCGCAAACAGCCTGTGTAATACTTCTGGCACCGTCCATGCTTTCCTCTTCCTTGCGCGCCTCATCCATAATATCACGTGCGCGTTTTGAAGCGGCAATCACTAAAGAATAACGGTTACCTGCCTTTTCCATTAAATCCATAATTGACGGATACAACATCATCGTTTATCAATCCTTTCTTTTTTAATCCAAGCTTTATCATAAAAATGTTATATATTATGCCTCAAGCGCTGCGCGAATGATGGCTTCGTTACGCTCTATCCGCATTTTTTCGGCCTCAATGATCGCGCTGAAGCGTTCTGTTGCTTTTTCAATGCTGTCATTTAACAATATGTAATTATATTTTTCAATATACGAAAATTCTTGTTTGGCGCGAGCCAAGCGTTTTGCAATCACCTCGGCGGCTTCCGTTCCGCGACCCGTCAGGCGATTTTTTAATTCCTCCCACGTCGGCGTCATCACAAAAATAAACACTGCTTCGGGATATTCGCTTCTCACCTGCATAGCGCCCTGCACTTCAATTTCCAAAATAACATTACGCCCGGCAGCCAGCTGCTCTTCTACCTTTTCCTTCGGTGTTCCGTAATAGTTTTCGCAAAAGCATGCCCATTCAATAAAACCGTCCTCCGCTATCATGGAACGAAATTTTTCTTCCTCCAAAAAGTAATAGCTTTGACCATCCACTTCTCCCGGACGCGGCTTGCGCGTGGTTGCCGATACCGAAAGCCACATATCGTTCCGCTTTTCCACAAGTGCATGACAAACCGTGCCTTTACCGGCACCCGATGCGCCGGATACCACAATTAAAAGACCTCTATTCATCATCCTCTTCCTCCTCCGGCAAAGCGTCATCCATATCGTTCATGCGATTGGCCACCGTTGTGGGCTGCACGGCCGAAAGCACAATATGGTCACTATCCATAATAATGACGGCGCGCGTACGGCGGCCGTAGGTTGCGTCAATCAGCATGCTTCTGTCCCGCGCTTCCTGAATCATACGCTTAATCGGCGCCGACTCGGGTGATACAACCGCCACCATTTTATCCGAAGAAACAATGTTACCAAAGCCAATGTTAATGAGTTTCATGATTCGTTCCTTTCTTTTCATCAAAAGGTCAAAAGCTTTGTTTTGACCTGTCCGCGCCGTTTTGTTGTTTTATTCTATGTTTTGCAGCTGCTCTCTCAGCTTTTCAATTTCTGCCTTCATGTTAACCACACATTTGGCAATGGCCAAATCATTGGCCTTAGAACCTATGGTGTTCACTTCCCGGTTCATTTCCTGTACCAAAAAGTCCAGCTTGCGGCCAATGCCCTCTGCTTCATTTAAAATATTTTCCAGTTCTTCAAAATGGCTCCGCAGCCGAACGGTTTCCTCGCTGACGCACAATTTATCTGCCATCAGGGCAACCTCTGTCATAAAGCGCGATTCATCCACCGGCACATCGCCCAAAAGCTCCTGCATGCGTTCCTTCAGCTTTTCACCGTAAGCCGTCACCGTTTGGGGTGCCAGCGCTTCTACCTTGTCAAGCTCGGCCAGCACATTTTGGGCGCGCAGACGCAAATCCGCTGCCATTCTTGCACCTTCACGCTCACGCATGGCTTCAAAATCATCCACGGCTTTTTCCAAAGCATCTGCCACAATGGCCCAGGTTGCCTCCTGATCCTGCTCCTCCTGCCGCGTGATAAAAATATCATTAAAATGCGTCAGATCGGATAGGGTAATTTCACCGCCGATTTTGCAGGCTGACTGAATTTTGGTCAGCACCTCATAATAATTCTGCAAAAGCCCCATATCGAGCGATACGGCTTTGTTTTGCGTTTCGTAGTTTTCGTAATACACCGAAACGTCAATTTTTCCCCTGTGTACGCGTTTGCCCACATAGGCTTTAATTTTATCCTCCAAATAGCCGTACATACGGGAAATTTTAACATTAATATCACAGTATCTGTGATTCACACTGCGCAAATCCACCACAATTTTCTTTTGTGCATCCACGCTTTCATAGCGACCGTAACCGGTCATGCTTTTAATTGTACTCATGTCCTAACCCTCTTTATGTTCAGCGGTGCTGCCGCTCCGCTTTTGTTCAAGATAAATCATCAGCACCGAAACATCTGCCGGGCTGACACCGGAAATACGGCTGGCCTGTCCCAACGATCGAGGTTTAATTTTATCCAGCTTTTGCCGTGCCTCCAGCCGAAGGCCTGCAATCTGGCTGTAATCCGTTGTTTCGTCCAGCAGCTTATCCTCCATCTTTTTAAAGGCTGCCACCTGGCGCAGCTGCCGATTGATATATCCTTCATATTTAATTTGAATTTCAACCTGTTCCGCCTCAAACCGATTCAGCTTCGGGCGTTCCGGATCAATTTCCGCCAAAATATCATAGGTAAACTCCGGACGTCTGAGCAGCTCCGAAAGTCTGATGCCGGTTGCAATATCGGCCGAGCCGTGCATCCGCAAAAAGGCACGGACACTGTCCGAAGGCGGCACAACCACAGCCGAAAGCCTGGCAATTTCTTTTTCAATGGTTTCTTTTTTCCGCAAAAACCGCTGATAGCGTTCTTCACTGATTAAGCCGATGGCATGACCAATCGGCGTTAAGCGCAGGTCTGCATTATCCTGCCGTAAAAGCAGGCGGTATTCCGATCGCGAAGTCATCATCCGATACGGTTCGGGCGTTCCTTTTGTCACCAAATCGTCAATCAAGGTACCGATGTAGCTTTGTGAGCGGTCAAGCACCAGCTGTTCTTTTGAAAGCAGCTTTTGCGCCGCATTAATACCTGCCACAAGCCCTTGCGCCGCCGCTTCTTCGTAACCGGAGCTGCCGTTAAACTGCCCCGCACCGAACAGACCTTTAATTTTTTTAAACTCAAGCGTCGGCAAAAGCTCCGTCGGGTCAACGCAGTCATATTCAATGGCATAAGCCGTACGCATCATTTTCACATGTTCAAGACCGCTGATTGTATGCAGCATGGCAATCTGCACATCCTCCGGCAGACTGCTGGAAAGCCCCTGCACATACATTTCCTCCGTATGCTCCCCCATCGGCTCAATAAACACCTGATGGCGGTTTTTATCGGCAAAACGCACGACCTTATCCTCAATTGAAGGGCAATACCGCGGCCCGATGCCGTGAATCATACCGGCATACAGCGGCGAGCGGTGCAAATTATCGCGAATCACCTGATGTGTACGTTCATTGGTATAGGTTAAATAGCAGCTGACCTTATTGGTGCCGGGATCCTCCGTTTCAAACGAAAACGGCGTAATCGGATCATCACCCTTTTGTTCTTCCATTTTGGAAAAGTCAACACTGCTGCGGTTCACACGTGCCGGCGTACCCGTTTTAAAGCGGCGCAGCACAACGCCCTGCGCGGCCAAGCTGTCCGACAGGCGATTGGCCGGGAACATCCCGTCCGGTCCGCCGCTGTATGAAACATCACCAATGATGATTCTCCCCTTTAAAAACGTACCGGTTGCCAACACAACCGCATCGGCCGTAAAATAAGCGCCCGTATGTGTAATCACGCCGCGCACGGCGCCGTTTTCACAGCAAAGAGCCACAATTTCGGCCTGTTTTATATCTAAATTTTCGGTTTTTTCAAGCGTATGCTTCATTTCAATCTGATAGGCACGGCGATCCGACTGTACACGCAGTGAATACACCGCAGGCCCCTTGCCGCGGTTTAAAATCCGCGACTGCAAAAAGGTCTTATCGGCTGCACGCGCCATTTCACCGCCCAGCGCGTCAATCTCGCGCACAAGATGACCCTTGGCCGTACCGCCGATGGAGGGATTGCAGGGCATGTTGGCCACCGAGTCCAAATTAATGGCAAACATAATGGTAGAAATCCCCAGTCTGGCGCACGCAAGTGCCGCCTCGCACCCGGCATGGCCGCCGCCGATAATGGCCGCACCGTAATGACCGGCAAAATAGGCCGCGCCCTCCGGCAATGTATTTGACTTGTTTTCTAACAGTTCTTCTTTATAATCCGCCTTCATAGTCAACCCTTCTGATTGTTCTTTGCATAGACATACTATTGTATTGTATCATTTTTTTGCAGTCAGTGCAATATTTTTTTTGAATTTTTCTGTTCTTTTCTCAAAAAAAACGTAAAAAATGAAAAAATTCATTACATTTTAATTAAAATTCAAGATTTTAGTTGACTTGAGCGAAAATAATATATATAATATCTTTATGCGACTTTATGAAGGAGGAGAGCAAAATGGGCAAAAGCATCACAAAACTTGTGGTTGCGCTTGTTGTCATTGTCTTAGGTGCGTATATCGCTCTGTTCGGCTTTAACATCCAAATGTTCGGCTGGCATATCAGTTATCCGTCCGCTTTGGATCCGGATAACGGTATCAGACAGGGTCTTGACCTTGTGGGCGGTTCGGTTATCACCTATGAGGCACAGACAGAAACGGCAGAGGATTCTGAAATGGAATCCGTCAAAAATGTATTAAGAAAACGTCTTGATTCGCTGGGTTACAGTGAAGCCACCGTATCCCGTCAGGGCGAAAAGAAGGTTCGGGTTGAAATCCCGGCTATTCAGGATCCCGAAGAGGCTGTTCAAACTTTGGGACAAACCGCAAAACTGACCTTCCGCGATGCGGACGGCAATGTGGTTTTAGAGGGAACGGATGTAGCTTCGGCTACCGCAGCTTTCGGTAAGGTAAACGAAAACGGTACTGACCAGCACTATGTACAGCTCCGCTTAAGCAGTGACGGTGTCAGCAAATTCGCCGAGGCAACCGCTGCCGCAGCAGCACGCAAGGGCGAAAGCAAAAACTACATAGCCATCATGCTGGATGAAGAAGTTATCCGTCAGCCCAGCGTTGACCAGGCTATCAATTCCGAAACCTGCGTCATCTCCGGCGGTTTTCAGGATTCTTCCGAAACCCGTGAGCTGGCAACCTTGATTAATTCCGGTAATCTTCCCTTCTCGATTCAGGATGTTGAGTTAAGAAGCGTAGGCCCCACCTTGGGTGAACGTGCTTTGGAAACAAGCTTATGGGCTGCCGGTATCGGTATCCTGTTAATCTTAATCTTCATGGTAATTTGTTACCGTCTGCCGGGTTTAATGGCCGATATTGCACTGATTGCATATATCGCGATTGTAACCTTTATCATGTCTTGGTTCAGAATTAACTTAAGCTTACCGGGTATTGCCGGTATCATTCTGTCGGTTGGCATGGCGGTTGATGCAAACGTTATCATCTTTGCCAGAATGAAAGAAGAACTTGCACTCGGCAAAACCGTACGCAGTGCGGTAGAAGCCGGTTTTAACCGCGCCTTCATTGCAATTTTGGATGCAAACGTAACAACAATGATTGCCGCTGTTGTTTTGTATTACTTCGGTACCGGCCCGATTCAGGGCTTTGCCATTACGCTGGCAATCGGTACTGTTGTCAGCATGTTCAGCGCCATTGTTGTAACCAAGTTCCTGCTGCGTCAAATGGTTGGCTTAAATCTGCATAATCCGAGTCTTTACGGCGTAAAAGGAGGGGCTGACCGTGTTTAAGATTGTTGAAAAGTTTAAGTATTTTATTATTCTTCCGCTCATCATCGTGCTGGTTGCAGCCGTTATGTTTTTTGTGCACGGCGGCTTTGCAGAGGATGTTGACTTTGCAGGCGGCTTGACCATGTATATTGACATGGGCAAGGATGTTGATTTGGACGAGCTTTCGCAGTTCATTATCGATTGCACACCCGATGGCGTAAATCCGACCACACAGCGTTCCGAAGGCACACAGGTTGTCATTAAAACCACACCTGTCAGTTCGGAGGTGCGTGACGAAATGCAGGCCGCGATTTTAGAAAAATACGGTCTGGAGCAAAGTGCTATTTTGCAGGTAGATAACGTCAGCGCCACCGTTGGTGACGAGTTAAAGGCGCAAGCCTTAACTGCAACCACCATTGCGGCAATTTTGATGTTGATTTACATTACCATCCGCTTTGAAATGAGAACCGGTTTGGCTGCCGTGCTTTGCTTGCTGCACGATATTTTAATGATGCTGTCCGTATATATCATTTTCCAGATTCCGGTTAACAGCAACTTTATCGCAGCCATTTTGACCATCGTTGGTTACTCAATCAACAACACCATTGTTGTGTTCGACCGCGTACGTGAAAATTATGCAAAGAATAAGCGTGCACCGTTTTACGATACGGTTAACGCCAGTATCCGTCAAACGCTGTCGCGCTCTGTTAACACAACCATTACGACACTGCTGCCGGTTATTATGCTGTTCATCTTCGGCGTAACATCAATCCGCCAGTTTACCATTCCGTTAATGGTCGGCTTGATTGCCGGTACGTATTCATCTGTTCTTTTGGCCGGTCCTATCTGGGCATTTTTAAAGAATGCGCAAACCGCCCACAAAAAGAAAAAGATGGCCGCAGCGCGCAAGTAGTCATTCAAACAAACATCAGTCTTATCCCCCATCGGACAGCACCATGCTTGCCCGATGGGGTTTTTCTTTTCTGTCAAAATGTAACATTATTTTACGTTTTTTGTTAATTTTTAATATTTGTTTCCAAATCGTTAATTTTTTTGATTTTCATTGCTTTTAACTGCCGTTTCTGCTATAATAATAGTTATACATATTAAACTAAAAGAAAGCGAGGTCATTTACATGACAGATTACACAAACACGATTCATACCTATGCGGACATGGTTCGCACAACCGATGCCATTGATCCCGCTTTATATGAAAAGCATGATGTAAAGCGCGGCCTTCGTGATATTAACGGCAAAGGTGTTGTCGCGGGATTAACCGAAATTTCCGAAGTCTGTTCCCACAAAACGGTAGACGGCAAAAGCGTGCCTTGCCTGGGTGAATTATATTACCGCGGCATTAACATTCAGGATATTGTAAACGGCTTTATCGCCGATAATCGTTACGGTTTTGAAGAGGTATGCTACCTTTTGCTGTTCGGCAATTTGCCAAATGAAGCGCAATACCGCGAGTTTTGCGCCCTGCTGAGCGATTTGGCTCCGCTTCCGGATGAGTTTGTGCGCAACACCATTATGAGCACCCCCAGTCCCGATATGATGAACTCGCTGGCGCGCGGTGTTTTAACGCTTTATGCATACGACCCCAAGCCCGACGATACCGACATTGAAAATGTAATTATGCAATCCTTAAAATTAATCGCACAGTTTGCGCCGCTGGCGGTTTACAGTTACCGTGCTTTTTCGCATTACTACCGCAAAAAAAGCCTCGTCATCCGCGGTCCCAAGCCGGGATTTTCGGTTGCTGAAAATATTTTGCGCATGCTGCGTAAGGACGGAAGCTATACCGAGCTGGAAGCACGTTTGCTAGACCTTTCCCTGGTGCTACACGCCGAACACGGCGGCGGCAATAACTCGTCCTTTACCACACATGTCGTCACTTCCTCCGGGACGGATACCTACTCCTCCATCGCCGCTTCGTTAGGCTCTTTAAAAGGTCCGCGTCACGGCGGAGCCAATGTTAAGGTTGTAAGAATGTTTGATGATATTAAAGAGCATGTGCAGGATTGGGAAAATGATGATGAAATTGCAGCCTACCTCGAAAAAATTCTGAACAAAGAGGCTTTCGACCGCTCCGGCTTAATTTACGGAATCGGTCACGCCGTATACAGTCTTTCCGACCCTCGCGCCATGATTTTAAAGCAATACGCCGAAAAGCTTGCAGCCGAAAAGCAGCTGACCGAAGAATTTGGCCTTTACACCCGTGTGGAAGCTTTGGCACCGGAGATAATCGGCAAGGTGCGCCGAATTTATAAAGGTGTCAGCGCGAATGTAGACTTTTACTCCGGCTTTGTATATCGTATGCTGAATCTGCCGCCGGAGCTGTATACACCCCTCTTTGCCATTGCACGTGTGCCCGGCTGGTGTGCACACCGTTTAGAGGAAATCCGCAACGCCGGTAAAATCATCCGTCCGGCCTATAAGGCGGTTTGTGAACGTGCCGACTACAAAAAAATGGACGAACGTTAAAATTTCTCTTTACAACGCCGTCATTTTGTAGTATGATTAGATAGGCGATTTTTTCGCCGCAAGTGACGGCGCGGTGCGCCCGTGAAATAAGAGTGAGGAGTAAACATGATCATTAATTTTGACAGAACAGCCGCTTACCGGTGTCCGGCCTGCGGCGAAATAACCTTTGGAACCTTTTCCATGTTTGAGTTGTCCGGCACAAAGGGTGTCAGTATTCAGTGCACCTGCGGTCACTCCAGCCTCTTAATCGTTCCCGAAAACAAAAACAATTTCATTGTTGTTGTGGATTGTATGATTTGCGATGAACCGCACAGGTTTTCACTTCCCTTTCAGGCCTTGGCTAAAAAGGACTGTACGGAATTTACCTGTCCCAACGTGATGATTGGCTTAGTCTTTATCGGCCGCAACGAGCCGGTGCACAACACCGTGGTACGCAACGAGCACTATACTGACGAGCTGCTTGCAGCCTGCGGCCTTGAACACACCGGCAAAAACGGTGTAACCATGCTGAAGGCGCTGGATAAAATTCAAGACCTGTCCGATAGTGAAAAGCTCTATTGCGAATGTGGCTCTAACATGATTGATGTAGAGGTACGCGAGGATGACCTGGTGCTGGAATGTTGCCTTTGCGGCGCGACCCTGACCATAACGGCCGACATAATTCGGAACAGCGACTTTGCACATTTGGAGCAGATTGTTTTGAAAAAAAAGTAATTTTATAAAAATTACCAATTTGCTATTGACAAACCAAAATATTCATATCATAATAAATACAGCAGTCGGTTTATGGCTTGCTTTAGCGAAATAACCAATACGTGAATGAACATATGGGCGGTTAGGTCTTGCTGACTGCCCATATATATGGCACACGTGTTAGTTTAAGCTAACCATAATGAACAAAAGGAAAGGAGAAATAAAATGAGTATTGTGATTGTTGGCGGACACGATCGTATGCATTGCAAATATAAGGAAATCTGCAAGAAATTCGGCTGCAAATGCAAGGTTTTTACACAGTGTCCCGCAGATTTTAAAAACAAAATCGGCTGCCCGGATATGGTGGTTGTTTTCACCTCTACCGTGGCACACAAAATGGTTTCTATTGCTGCACAGCAAGCTGAAAAAAACGGCGCTTACATAAAGCATTGCCATTCTTCCAGCGGTACAGCCCTGCAAGAAGCCATAAAAGATTATTTGGGTACAGCTGCCTGTTAACAGGTATTATTTTTAGGCACGAGTTAGTCTTTACTAACACACGGAGGATACTGTTATGTTTGAAGAATTAATTGCGCAGCACTGCGGTCCGGCGCTGGCAGGGATTAAGCCGGGGAATCTTGTCACCTGTTACAAGAAAAAAATGCCCGATGTAAAAACGGAAATTGACCGTTTGAACCGCGAGTTGAATCCAAAGGATATATTCATCGAACCTGTCTGCGAATGTTCCGAAAGAATTTTATTGTTTGTATATCGTAAAAAGCAATTGCATGCCTACTTATGCAAACAAGAAATTCAATCACTTTTGCAAAGCTGCAGCTACCCTGCTTCACAGAATACAGAAATGTATCTGCAACACCTAAAGAGCCGTTTAAAACAAAATGACTTTCCGCACGAAATCGGCGCATTTTTAGGCTACCCGATACATGACATATACGGTTTTATCTATCACAAGCACAGCGGCTGCCTGCTGGTGGGCGAATGGCGTGTTTACGCCGACGCCGAGGCTGCCGCACGGTTATTCAGGCAATACAAAACGTGCAGGCGTGCCATTGTAAAACGCTTAAGACAAGGCAAAACTTTGGCGCAGATTTTTTGCGCAGCATCATAAAAAACAACGCTGCCGACCGTTTTTACGGCGGTACACTGTTTACATAATTTATATAAGGAGGTTTTACGCATGAGTAAAACAGCAATCATCTATTGGAGCGGAACCGGCAACACCGAGGCAATGGCCGAAGCCATTTTGGACGGTGCCAAAGAAGCAGGCGCCGATGTGTCATATTACACGGTTTCGGAAACATCTGCCGACGCAGCTGCCGAATACGATACCTTGATTTTAGGCTGCCCTGCCATGGGTGCAGAGGTTTTGGAAGAGGAAGAATTTGAACCGTTTTTCACCGAGTTGGAAGGAAAACTGGCCGGTAAAAATGTGGCTTTGTTTGGTTCTTACGGCTGGGGTGACGGCGAATGGATGCGCAATTGGGAAGAACGCGTTATCTCGGCCGGCGGCAAGCTGATTAACGGCGCCGGTTTAATAGCAAACGAAGCGCCCGACGATGAAGCTTTGGCCAACTGCAAAGCGCTGGGCGCAAAGGCCGCCGCTCTGTAAAAAGCAATTCGTTTCTTTGTTCACACAGGCAACACGGATGATGTTTCTCCTCCATCCTGTTGCCTGTTAAGGCGCACTGCCCTTTCCTTCATTTTACTTCTGATTCGGCTGACTCTTGCACGATTATACCTTTGAATCATAACAAATTGCATATCAAACAAAGCTGCCAAAACCGACGTAATGAAAAACGGCCAAAAGCCATCCGTTGCCTTAGAAAACAAGAGCGGCACAAAACTGAACACAACCATATAGCTGTGTCCTATCTGGGCATTCGCCATGTTGTGGCATAAAGTCGTGTACGAGCCGCGCGTAACAACAAATAACGCTTGATTATAGGTTGGCGCATATTGTTTCCATGCCTTTATATGAATCAGCTTGTAAAACGCCGCTTCATGTTTCCCGATTTGAAACGGCCTCCCGTCCTCTGTAGTTTTTCCCGAACGGAAATACGTTACAAAAATCGCGACTATAATCCGCATGGCAAAATGATAAAAGGTCGTAAAAAATGTTACGGCAAGAGAAAAATATAATCCTCTGTGAAAAGAAAGATATAATGCGCTGCTGACGCAGGCTAAAACAAAGGACAACACCAATCCGATACCAATAAGCTTCTTCAATTTTTTGCCCTCCCCTGCCTTTTTATTCTACTCTATCACACCCGGAGCCAATTGTCAAACAATTTTTGCTTTCCGCAAATTCGCTGTCATAATTGCCGTTATTGTACAATATACATGTAGTAACATGTTCGATTTTGTTGATACAGTAAAGGAGGAGTCCCCCATGGAAAGCTATAACATATACCAGGACATAGCAACCCGTACAAACGGCGATATTTACGTCGGCGTTGTAGGCCCGGTACGAACCGGTAAGTCTACTTTTATTAAAAAGTTTATGGATTTGTTGGTCATCCCCAACATCGAAAACGTGTACAGTCAGGAGCGTGCAAAGGACGAATTGCCCCAAAGTGCCGCCGGAAAAACCATTATGACAACGGAACCGAAGTTCATCCCCAACGAAGCCGTCGAAATCACTTTGGGTGAACAATCCAAAATGAAGGTGCGCATGATCGACTGTGTGGGCTACATTGTAAAAAGCGCACAGGGGCATTTAGAGGATGACGCACCGCGAATGGTCAGCACGCCATGGGCAAAAGAACCGATCCCCTTTGGCGAAGCTGCCGAAATCGGTACAAAAAAGGTCATCACCGAACATTCCACTATCGGTCTGTTGGTGACAACCGACGGCAGCATTACCGATATTCCGCGTGAGGACTACGTAGAAGCCGAAGAGCGTGTTGTTGCGGAGCTGAAAGCCATTAACAAGCCGTTTGTCATTCTGCTTAACACGCAATATCCCGATAAGCCGGAAACAGAAGAGCTGCGCAGCTATCTGGAAGCTCAATACGGCGTACCTGTTTTAGCCGTAAACTGCGCCGCCCTGACAGAAAACGAAATCAACACCATTATGCGCCGTGTTCTGTTCCGCTTCCCCATCCGTGAAATCAGCGTTGTCATGCCGAAATGGATTGACGTTTTAGAGGATGACCATTGGCTGAAAAAAGGCATTTATGACTGTATTCTCTCTTCGATGAGTGATTTATACCGCATTGACAGCCTAGAGCATTTAAAGGCCTTAGCCGGAGCATACGAATATATAAAAAGCGCCGAAATAACCGAAATCGACTTAGGCACCGGTACTGCCACTCTGACGCTCTCCACGCCCGACGGGTTATTCTATCAAATTGTAAAGGAATCCTCCGGCTTTGATATTGACGGCGAAGATAAGCTGATGTCCCTGCTTTCGGAAATGGCCGAAATCAAGCGCGAATATGATAAAATATCCTTTGCGCTGCACGAAGTGCGTCAAAAGGGTTATGGCATTGTAACTCCCACCATTGACGAACTGCATTTAGAGGAGCCGGAAATTGTCAAGCAAGGCAGCCGGTTCGGCGTTAAGCTTAAGGCTTCCGCACCGTCTATACATATGATTCAAGCCAATGTGGAAACCGAAGTCAGCCCTATTGTCGGCACCGAAAAGCAATCGGAAGAGCTGGTTCATTATCTGCTGGAGGAGTTTGAAACCGATCCAAAAAAGATTTGGGAATCTAACATTTTCGGAAAATCTTTGCACGAATTGGTAAACGAAGGATTGCACAACAAGCTGTATCGCATGCCGGATGAAGCCCAAATGAAGCTTCAGGAAACCTTACAAAAAATCATTAACGAAGGCAGCGGTGGATTGATTTGCATTATTTTATAAACACAGATCGGAAGAGCACACGTCTGAACTCCAGTCACCGATGTATCTCGTA
>UQYH01000044.1 GCA_900545185.1 uncultured Eubacteriales bacterium
GCAGCCTGTATGAGGATGGCTGAAATTTTGATACAAAGAGTGAAGACGATGTACCCAATTTTAGAAGGGATTCATAAACCGGAGGATGTGAAAAAGCTGAACTTTCAGCAATTGTCCTCGCTGGCAGATGAAATTCGCACATTTTTAATACAAACCGTTTCCAAAACCGGGGGACATTTGGCATCTAACCTCGGTGTGGTTGAGCTGACCTTGGCTTTGTTTAAAACACTGAACTTGCCGCAGGATGCTGTTATTTGGGACGTTGGCCACCAAAGCTACGTCCACAAGCTTTTAACGGGACGAAAAAACCAATTTGCAACCCTGCGCCGCTACGGCGGCCTTTCGGGCTTTCCCAAAAGTAATGAAAGTGAGTATGACGCTTTTAACACAGGCCATTCTTCAACCTCGGTTTCGGCCGCGCTGGGCATGATGAAGGCGGCAGAGCTTTTGAACGAGGACGGACGATACGTAGCCGTCATCGGAGACGGTGCATTAACGGGCGGCATGGCTTTAGAAGCGTTGAACAATGCCGGAACCTATAAGAAAAATTTTATTGTGATTTTAAACGATAACGAAATGTCTATTGCCCAAAATGTCGGCAGCCTTTCAAAGCATCTGACGCAGCTTAGAACAAGACCTTCGTATTTTCGTTTAAAATCAGATTTGGAGCGTGGCTTCAGTCGGATTCCGGGTGTTGGTATGCCGACCGTGCGTGCTTTGAAGCGTACCAAGGATTCGATTCGCCATATGATTATGGCGAACACGATTTTTGAAGCTTTGGGCTTTACCTATTTAGGGCCGATAGACGGACACGATCTGCCGTTTTTGTGCAACGTGCTGGAACGTGCCAAAAACATTCAGGCCCCGGTGCTTATACATATCATCACCAAAAAGGGCAAGGGATATAAATTTGCGGAGGACAAGCCCACCGCATTCCACGGTGTCGGCAGCTTTCAGGTCGAAACGGGGGAGTGCGGCAGCGGCGGTGTTTCGTATTCGCAGGTCTTCGGCAAAAAGCTTATGCAGCTGGCCGAAAGGAATCCGCGTATTTGTGCCGTAACGGCCGCCATGCCGGATGGCACGGGACTGCGGCCGTTTGCCGAGCGGTATCCCAAGCGTTTTTTTGACGTTGGCATTGCAGAACAGCATGCCGTCACCTTTGCGGCCGGTTTGGCTAAAAAAGGGCTTGTGCCTGTGCTGCCGCTGTATTCTTCGTTTTTGCAGCGCGCCTATGACCAAGTGCTGCACGATGTTTGTCTGCAAAATCTGCATTTGGTTCTTTGTGTTGACCGTGCCGGTCTGGTGGGTGAAGACGGCGAGACGCACCAAGGACTTTATGATATTGCTTTTTTATCGAACATGCCGAACATGACAGTGCTTGCGCCGGCTAATTTTACAGAGCTTGAACAGATGCTTGACTATGCGCTGACAGTACATAGCGGGCCGATTGCCATTCGCTATCCGCGCGGCGGACAAAGTACGGAATACGAGCATGCTTCGCCGTTTTCACCGATGAAGGCGGATACGGTTTGCCGCGGCACAAAAATAGCAATTCTGTCGGCAGGACACATGCTGAAAACGGCCATGCAGGTATCGGAGCTTTTGCAAAAAAACGGTTATACGCCAACGGTTACCAATTTAAGAAACTTACAGCCGCCGGATGAAACGTATATACAAAATCTGGCCGGGACACATGAGCTGCTTGTCACAATTGAAGACGGTATCCGTCGCGGCGGCGTGGGTGAGGCGATAGCGGCTATGTTTGTCGGCACACCGACGCGTGTTTTGGTGAAAGCACACGAAAACGGCATTGTGCCGCAAGGTGCACGGGATATTTTATATCGCACCTGCGGACTGGATGCGCAAACCATTGCAGATGAAATTTTACAAAACATGAAAGCAGGAGAACAGATATGCAAAAACCGGAATTGTTAGCCCCGGCCGGAACGCTGCAGCGGCTGAAAACAGCTGTGGCCTTTGGTGCAGATGCCGTTTATGTCGGCGGTGAAGCGTTTTCCATGCGCACCGCCTCGAAAAACTTTTCGGCAGATGATTTAAAGCGTGCGCGTGAGCTGACTTTGGCTAAAGGAAAAAAGCTTTACATAGCGGTGAATATTATACCGCATAATCAGGATATGGCGCTGCTTCCGGCCTATTTGGAGGAACTGGCCGACCTTGCGCCGGACGGACTGATTGTATCTGATTTGGGCGTATTTACCATGGCGCAGGAAATTGCGCCGCAGATTCCGCTGCATATCAGCACACAGGCTAACAACACAAACGCCAAAACCTTTGCGGCTTGGCATAAGCTGGGTGCCACACGTGTTGTCTGTGCCCGTGAGCTGTCCTTTGCCGAAATTGCGGAAATTCGCGCACAGATCCCCGAAGATTTGGAGATAGAGGCCTTTGTGCATGGCGCGATGTGCATTTCGTACTCCGGCCGCTGCCTGCTTTCAAGCTATATGACGGGGCGCGACTCAAACCGCGGCAATTGTGCACACCCCTGCCGCTGGAATTATACACTGATGGAGGAACAGCGTCCGGGTGAATATTATCCCGTATATGAAAACGAGCGCGGCACATTCATCTTTAATTCCAAAGATTTATGTATGATTGAATACATCCCCGAACTTGTTGCCAGCGGTATTAACAGCCTAAAGCTGGAAGGACGCGTAAAAACCGAATATTATGTGGCAACGGTGGTCAAAACCTATCGTGAAGCCATTGATACATATTTTGAAAATCCCGGTGCATACAAAACAGATCCGCGATGGCTGTCGGAGCTTTCGAAGGTCAGCAATCGGCATTACACAACGGGATTTTATTTGGGCAAGCCGGATGAATCGGCGCAAAACTATGCCACAAGCGCCTACGAGCGCACATATGACGTGGTAGGGGTTGTGACCGGTTACGATGCCGAAACGGGTGATGTTATCATTGAACAGCGTAATCGTTTTTTTGAAGGGGACGAGCTGGAAGCGGTTATCCCCTATGAAAAAAGCTTTGCCTTTACGGTACACAATATGAGGGACGAGGACAGCAATCCCGTGCAAAGCGCACCGCATCCGAGACAGGTGCTGCGCTTACCGATCGGACGGGAGCTGCCGGAGCTATCACTTTTGAGAAAAAAGAAGGATTAAGGAGGAAACGAACGTGGGTTTATTTGGAGGCGGCTATGCAAAGCCGGGCAAGGGCATCAGCAAGGAGGAAGCGGCCAGACGCAACTATTTTGACATATTGGGCAGACACTTTTGGGATTTGGTGAAGCTGAACCTTTTGTTTGTTGTTTGTAATATTATCTTCATTGCGGCTGCCGTGTTATTGGCACTGCCGTATTTTATGAATTTTGAGGAAGTTTTAAAGGCTATTGTGCATGAAAAAAATGTGATTCTGCCGCCGCTGCCGTTTGTTCCGTTTATGTTTATGGGGCCGTTTATTGCAGGTCTTACCTATGTGCTGCGGAACTGGTCGCGTCAGGAGCATGCATTTTTGGTGTCGGATTTTTTTGAGCACACCAGAAAGAACTGGAAACAAGGACTTTTGATGAGCATTATCAGCACCGTGGCAACGTACTTATATTTTACGGCCGTTATTTTTTACTTAAAATCAGGGCTTTCTCCCTCGGTTGTCTTGGCAATCAGTGTGGTTGTGGGCTTTATGCTTTTGGCCATGAGCTTTTATACCTATCCTATGATGGTGACCTTCGATATGAAGCTGAAGGATATTATTAAAAATGCCTGGATTTTTGCGATGGCCAAGCTGCCGCAAAATTTATTCTTCCTCATTATTATTTCGGCAGTTCATCTTTTGCTGTTGTATTACATCCCCATTGTATGGATATTGCTGATGGCGCTGATTTTAATTGCCTGGACGGGTTACACCATGAATTATTATGCCTGGCACGTCATGGACAAGCACATGATTTCGCAGCTTGATTTGCATACGGAAAAGGAAGAACCCGTCTTTGAGGACGATAAATAGGAGGCAAAATTTTGATTAAAGGTGTTATTTTTGATTTGGATGGTACTATTTTAAATACAATAGATGATTTGTCATCTGCCATGAATCAAATGCTGACAGAATTTGGTTATCCTGCACAGCATGATTTGTTTTATCATAAGCAATCTCTTGGCTTTGGTGCACGACGCTATGTAAAAAGCTGCATGCCCGAGGCGGCAGCGGCAGACGATACCAAGGTGGATGCCTGCTTGGAGCGTTATCGTGAGCTTTACGGCAGCCATGCCAGTGTTCTCACAAAGCCGTATGAGGGGATTCCCGAAATGATGGAGGTGCTCTGCCGAAAGGGGATTGCAATCAGTGTGCTTTCCAATAAGCCCAATACGCCGACGCAAGCGCTTGTAAAAGAGTGGTTTTCCCAATATAATCCGCAATGTGTGTATGGTGAACGACCGGGATTGCCGCGCAAGCCGGACCCCACTGTGCCGCTTGCCATAGCCGAAGGATTGGCGCTGGCTCCCTGCGAGATGGCTTTTGTCGGCGACAGCGAAGTCGATATTAAAACAGGCCTGGCAGCCGGTATGCTTTCGATTGGTGTTTTGTGGGGCTACCGTACACGCGAGCAGCTGCTTGAAAACGGTGCTGAGCTTTTGGCCGAAACACCGCAGGATTTAGTGACGTTATTACAGTCAAAATAATAGAATTACATAACAGGAGGCAACAACATGGCACATATTATCCCATTTCGCGGTATGCGCTTTAACACAGAGAAGGTCGGCGATTTAAAGCAGGTGACAACGCCGCCTTACGACATTATTTCGCCCGAAGAACAGGACGGATTTTATCAAAAGCACTTAAACAGCGTAATCCGTTTGGAGTTTGGTAAGGAATATGCGGATGATACGCCGCAAAATAATCGTTATACGCGTGCCGCAAAGGACTTAGAAGCATGGATTGACGAGCAGATTTTGATTTTTGAGGAAAAACCTGCTGTATACTTATATGAAGAAGTGTTCACCTTGAAAAATGGTGAAACAAAGGCATTTAAGGGCTTTATGACGCTGGTTCAGCTGGAGGAGTTTTCTAAAAAAATCGTGCTGCCGCACGAAGAAACACTTTCTAAAGCAAAGACAGACCGTTTTAATTTGATGGATGCAACGCATGCCAATTTCAGCCCGATTTACTGCCTGTATATGGACGAAAAGCAAAAGCTTTCTCCCATTATTCGCGAGATTGCGGCAGGTGCGCCGGACATCAGCTTTACGGCTTGCGACGGCATAGAGCAGCATTTGTGGATTGTGACGGATGAAGCTGTGATTCGTGCCGTACAGGATGGATTTGCAGATCGTCAGCTGTTTATCGCAGACGGACACCACCGTTATGAAACAGCGTTGAATTTCCGCAACAAGCTGCGTGAGGAAAATCCGAATGACGACGCCGATGCGCTCTATAACTATGTTATGATGCTGTTGGTGGACATGGATGACCCCGGCTTGGTCGTTTTCCCAACGCACAGAATGTTAAAAGATCTGGAAAGCTTTGATGAAAAAGCCGTGATCCGTGCGCTGGAAGGTACCTTTGCGGTTGAAAAAGTATCGGCCGGAGAAAACGCCGCAGCTGCAATGGAGGAATCTTTGGCGGCGGCCGGCAGCGATGAAAAGGTTTTTGCATTTTACACCGGCAAGGATTATTTCTATCGCCTGACGCTGACAGACAAAACGGCAATGGCTAAAGCCATCAGCGGTAAGTCCGAGGCTTATCTGGGACTTGATGTAACGGTACTGCATACTTTAATTTTGCATAAGGTATTCGGCATTGATATGGAAAATATGGCAAATCAAAAAAATCTTGTTTATACAAAGCAGGCTGAAGAAGCGGTTGACTGCGTGAAGGGCGGCGGCTTCCAGTGCGCGTTTTTATTAAATGCCACAAAGGTGCGCGAAATTAAGGATGTATCGCTGGCCAATGAAAAAATGCCGCAGAAATCCACCTATTTTTACCCGAAGATTATTACCGGTTTGGTTATGAATAAATTTTAACAGATGGGAGCATAAACGAATGAACATTTCAACGAAAGAAGTTTTGCACGTTGCAAACCTGGCAAGACTGAAATTGAGTGATGCCGAGGCAGAAGCCCTGGCAAAGGATATGGAAAGCATTATCGGCTTTGCCAATAAGCTGAATGAGCTGGACACCGAAGGCGTTGTGCCGACGGCGCACGCCATTCCCATGAGCAATGCCTTCCGTGAGGATGTTGTAAAACCCTCTTACGACCGTGATGCCATGCTGGCCAATGCGCCGGACGCGGAAGACGGCGGTTATACCGTACCGAAGGTTGTTGAATAAGAATAACACTAAAGGAGCTTTGATATGTATACATTAACAGCCCACGAGATTCGTGACAAAATTAAAAATAAAGAGCTTTCCTCCAAGGAGATCACCAAAGCGTTTTTAGACAGAATTGACGCAGTTGAAAACAAAGTGGAAAGCTACATTACCGTTCTGCCGGAAGAAGCCATGGCCGCAGCCGAAGCGGTTGACAAAAAAATTGCGGCAGGGGAGAGTGTCGGTGCGCTGGCCGGTGTGCCGATGGCGCTGAAGGACAATCTTTGCACAAAGGATATTTTAACAACCTGTGCTTCTAAAATGCTCTATAACTTCCGTCCGCCGTACGACAGCACGGTGGCTGCCAAGTTAAAAGCAGCCGACACCGTTTTGCTGGGCAAGGTCAACATGGACGAGTTTGCTATGGGCTCTTCAACGGAGACATCTTACTATAAAAAAACCAAGAATCCTTACGATATTACAAAGGTGCCCGGCGGTTCCTCCGGCGGTTCGGCTGCCTGCGTTTCGGCAGATGAAGCGGCCTTTGCGCTCGGCTCCGATACGGGCGGTTCCATCCGTCAGCCTGCATCACTGTGCGGCTGCGTGGGTATGAAGCCGACCTACGGTACGGTATCGCGCTTCGGCTTGGTGGCTTTTGCTTCCTCGCTTGACCAAATCGGTCCGCTTGCTAAAGATGTACGCGACTGTGCGATGGTGTATGATCAAATTGTCGGTTACGACCCGATGGATTCAACCAGTGTCAACCGTGAATATGCGTCCTTTGAGGCGGCACTGACAGGTGATGTGTCCGGTCTTAAAATCGGCGTACCGGCCGAATACATGGGCGAAGGCATCAGCGAACCGGTGCAAAAGGCCGTTATGGCTGCGCTCGAATCGTTTAAGGCACTGGGCGCGGAATATCAGGACATGCACCTGCCGCTGAACGAATATGCGCTGCCGGCCTATTACATGATTTCTTCGGCAGAGGCCAGCTCTAATCTGGCACGTTTTGATGGCGTAAAGTACGGTTTTCGTGCCGAAAAGTTTGACGGACTGATCGATTTATATGCGCAAACGCGCAGTGAGGGCTTCGGTGCCGAGGTAAAACGCCGTATTATGATTGGTACGTACGCGCTTTCATCCGGTTATTATGATGCTTATTATAAAAAAGCACAGCAGGTCAGAACCATGATTATGCAGGATTTTGACAAGGCTTTTGAAACCTATGATGTGCTCATCACGCCGACCACGCCGACTACAGCTTTCGGCATTGGTGAAAAAACAAGTGATCCGCTGCAAATGTACATGGCCGATATTTGTACGGTTTCGGTCAACATCGGCGGTCTGCCTGCCGTTGTTCTGCCGTGCGGATACGATGCAAACGGTCTGCCGATTGGTTTGCAGATTATCGGTAAACCCTTTGGCGAAGCACAAATTTTGAACGCGGCCTATGCTTTAGAGAAAACCATCTCTAAAATCAAACCGTCATTATAGGAGGTCAAAATCATGAAATACGAAACCGTCATTGGTCTTGAGGTGCATGCAGAGCTCAAAACCAACACAAAAATATACTGCGGCTGTAAAAACGAGTTTGGCGGAGAGCCGAACACGCACACCTGCCCGATTTGCTCCGGCATGCCCGGTACGCTGCCTGTTTTAAACAAGCGTGTGGTTGATTACGCCATAAAGGCCGGTCTTGCCATGAATTGCAGCATCACCAAATACGGCAAGCAGGACAGAAAAAACTATTTTTATCCCGATCTGCCGAAGGCATACCAAATTTCGCAGTTCGATTTGCCGCTGTGCCAGCACGGCTATATCGACATTTTAGTAGAGGGACAAACGCGCCGCATCGGTATTACGCGTATCCATATTGAAGAAGATGCCGGTAAGCTGGTACATGATGATTACGGCAATACATCCATGGCAGATTACAATCGCTGCGGTGTACCGCTGATTGAAATTGTAACCGAGCCGGACTTGCGTTCGCCCGAAGAAGCACGCGTCTTTTTGGAAACGCTCAAATCTATTTTGGAATATACAGAGGTATCTGACTGCAAAATGCAGGAAGGCTCACTGCGTTGTGACGTTAACCTTTCGCTTCGTCCCGAAGGTCAGGAGGAATACGGTACACGCTGTGAAATGAAGAACATCAATTCCTTCCGTGCGGCTGTCCGTTCGATGGAATATGAACAAAAGAGACAGGCTGAAGTGCTGGACGACGGCGGCGTGATTGACCAGGAAACCCGTCGCTGGGACGATGTAAAAGGCATCAGTACCGTTATGAGAACCAAGGAAGATGCACAGGATTACCGATATTTCCCCGAACCGGACTTGCTGCCGATTATCGTTTCGGATGAATGGATTGAAGAAATCAGAAAAACCATTCCCGAACTGCCCGAACAGCGCAGAAGCCGGTATGTTGAAGAATACGGTCTGCCGGAATATGACGCCTTTATTTTAACATCCTCTAAAAAGACGGCTGATTTCTTTGATAAAACCGTTGCATTGGGTGCTGCGCCCAAAACTGTCAGTAATTGGCTGATGGGCGACATTGCAAAGCTTGTGAACGACCATGAGCTGGAGGCGGGGGATATTCCCTTTACGCCTGCGCACCTTGCGGCTTTAATTGCCTTGATTGAAAAGGGCGCCATCAGCAACAGCGCCGCGAAAAAGGTGTTAAACGAAATGTTTAACAACCCCGAAGAGCCTGAAAAAATTGTAGATCGGTTGGGTCTTTCACAGGTTTCGGATGAAGGTGCCATTATGCAGATGATTCAAGATGTTATGGCACAAAATGCGCAGTCTGTTGCGGATTATAAAGCCGGTAAGGATAAGGCTATGGGCTATTTGGTCGGTCAGGTTATGCGTGTTTCGCGCGGCAAGGCCAATCCGCAGGTCATTAACAAGCTGCTGAAGGAAGCGCTGGATCAAGCATGAGGCACGTGCATATCAGTGAATTGTATCGTGATATTTACAGGCGTTTTGATGCATTAACGCCCGTTCCCTTTGACTGCGGCAGGCTTTGCAATAAAGCCTGCTGCGAGGGGGACGGCGAAACGGGAATGTATTTGTTTCCCGGTGAAAGCCGCCTGTTTTGCAACAATAAAAACTTTTCCGTTTTGCCGACGGAGTTTACTTACGGCGGCAAAACGGCACAGCTTTTGGTTTGCAAAGGCCCTTGCAATCGCAACGAACGGCCGCTTGCCTGCCGCATTTTTCCGCTGATTCCTCTGTATCGGACGGGATCGACGCTGCAAATTGTACGCGATCCGCGTGCACGGTTTTGTCCGCTGACATACCCCGAAGCGGCAGGCTATATAGACGCGCATTTTATTCGCGAGGTGCGCCGCACCTTTCGGCTTTTGTGCAAAATTCCGCAGGTTGCGGAATTTTTGGATGCACTGTCTTACATATTGGAGGACTACGGTAAACTGTTTTAGGAGTGACAAGCGTGGAGCATACAACCATTGCGGCAATTGCAACGCCGCCGGGTGAGGGCGGTATTGCCGTCATCCGCATCAGCGGCAGAGAAGCCGTTGCGGTAGCAGACAAAATATTTCACGGCAGCAAAAAGCTGTCTGACTTACCCGGCTATACCATGGCATACGGGACGATTGAATCGGAAGGCCGCACCATTGACGAAGTGCTGGCCGCAGTCATGCGTGCGCCACACTCCTATACAGGTGAGGATGTTGTTGAAATTAGCTGTCACGGCGGACTTTTGGTAACACAAAACGTATTGTCGGCCGTGCTTTCGGCCGGTGCCGTTATGGCCGGGCGCGGTGAATTTACCAAACGCGCCTTTTTAAACGGCAAGCTGGATTTATCACAGGCAGAAGCCGTTATTGATTTGATTCAGTCGGAAAACGAAACGGCGGCCGCTCTTTCTGTCAATCAGCTTTCGGGCAAGCTTTCAAAGCCCATTGAAGCTATGCGCAGCCGCATTTTAGAGTTGGCGGCACGGCTGGATGTGATGGCCGATTTTCCCGATGAAGGCATTGAGGAAACGCCGATTGAGGAAACAGAGCAAATACTTTGCGAGCTGCTGCGCGACTTAAACAGCTTGCTTGGTCAGGCAGAGCAGGGCAGACTGATTCGCAGTGGTATTAACACCGTCATTGTCGGCAAACCCAATGTGGGAAAATCTTCTCTTTTAAACGCTCTTTCCGGCACGGAGCGTGCCTTGGTAACGCAGCAGGCCGGTACCACGCGTGACGTGATAGAAGAGCATGTACAGCTGGGAAAATTACAGCTGAATTTGTTTGATACGGCCGGTATCCGCTCAGGCGCAGAGCAAATTGAAGCGCTTGGTATTGAAAAGGCAAAGGATTATTTAAAAGATGCCGACCTTGTGTTTTTTGTAATTGATATGAGTCGCCCGTTTGAAGCGGAGGATGCGGCCATTGCCGATATGCTGGGAAAACCCAAAACCATTTTAATTTTGAATAAATCGGATTTGCCGCCTGTGGTCGTTTTGCCGAAAGAGCTTCATACGCTGCCACAGGTGACACTATCCGCTAAATATAAAGAAGGACTTAAAAACCTTGTCGAAACCGTTGAAAACCTGTTTTCGTTGGGCGCTGTGACAAATCGGCAACAGGCAACACTGATTAATCTGCGTCACAAAAAAGCCATTGAAGAAGCAATTGCATATTTGAACGCCGCACAAGATACACTTTTGTCCGGTATGCCTGTTGACCTTCTTTCTGTTGACTTGCGCGGTGCCATGGCATCTCTTGGAGCCATTACGGGTCAAACCGTCTCGGATGAAATTGTGGACACAATTTTTTCCCGTTTTTGCCTGGGAAAATAGTCTATTCGCTTTTTGTGCGCAATACAATACAATAAGGAGCTTTGTCCGCATGGCCGAAGGAGCCGACGCACAGATTTTTGTTGGAGGGACATACATTGAAAAAACAATCGTATTTAAAAGGCGCCGTTATTTTGGTTGCAGCCAATGCGCTGGTTAAAATCATCGGCGCGCTGTTTAAAATTCCGCTTGCAAGCATCATTCAGGAAGAGGGCATGGCGATATTCAGCACGGCCTATAATTTATATGCCTGCATGTTTGTTATTGCCACGGCCGGTTTGCCGGTTGCGGTTTCTAAAATGGTTTCGGCCAGCCTTGCCCAAAATAATCATGCCGAAACAAAGAAAATTTTTAAAGCGGCTTTAACACTTCTGACATTAATCGGCTTAGCCGGTATGCTTGTGTTGCTTTTGGGGGCACGTGTCTTTGCGGTATATGCCGTAAAATCTCCCTCCTCGTATTTAAGCATTATCGCCATCAGTCCGGCTATTTTTTTTGTTGCATTACTTTCGGCGTTTCGCGGTTATTTTCAAGGTCATTCCGATATGTTCCCAACCGCCATGTCTGAGGTGGCAGAGGCGCTCGGCAAGCTGATTATCGGCCTGCTTTTGGCGTACCTTTTGATGCCGTCCGGCGTTGTCAATGCGGCGGCCGGTGCGGTATTGGGTGTTACGGCCGGAACGTTTTTTGCCTGTGTGATTATGGCTGTTACGTTTATAGTAAGAAAACGCAACACAAGGCCGGACGGACTCACGGCACAATACACATCGCGTTCGACAAAGCAAATTTTTATTGAGCTTGCCAAGGTTTCCGTTCCGATTACGATTGGCGCAGCCGTTTCGTCACTCACCAATATTATTGATGTCGTGATGATTCGCCAGCGTTTGCAAACCATCCCCGTAACACAGGAAATTTTTACAACGCTGACGGAATTTTACGGCCTTTCGTCAACCGAAGCCGTCATTGGCAGCCTGATGAAAATTAAGCCGTCCGAAATTTTATACGGCGCTTATTCGGGATTTGCTATTCCTTTATTTAATTTGCCGCCGACCATCGTCATGTCGCTTTCTATGAGTGTTGTACCGTTTATATCGGGCGCTTTTGCCGTTAAAAATCATGCTGAGGTGAAAAAACTTTCAGAATCCACGCTGCGCATTACCATGCTGTTTTCCATGCCGTGCGCGGTCGGACTTTCTGTTTTAAGTCAGCCGATTTTAGCAGCCATCTATAACAACGCCCGTGCGGCCTCTATGCTGGCCATTTTGGGCTACGCCGTTATTTTTGTCAGCCTTGTATCTGTCAGCACTGCCATGCTGCAAGCAACGGGACACGTTATGATTCCTGTGCGAAATATGGCAATCGGCGGCGTAGTAAAAATTGTAACGAACTATATCATGATTGCGATTCCGTCCTTAAATATTGGCGGCGCACCCATCAGCACCAACCTGTGTTATTTTGTGATTGCAGCCTTAAACATTATCAGTGTGCAAAAAATTATGAAAGCGGAGCTGTCGTTCTCCGGCTTTATTTTGCGCCCGGTTTTGGCCAGCGGCATTATGGGCATCGGTGCGTACTTGGCATATCAATTTTCAGCACGATTCCTTGCTGTGCCGACGCTTTCACTTTCGCTGAACTTTTTGCCGCAAACGGCACCCATCACACCCGTAGGCTCGGCTATGCGGCTTAAAATCATGATTGCTCTCGGCATTGCTATTTGTGTCGGTGCGCTTTTATATGCCGTGATGGTGTTTGTTTTGCGCCTTGTCAAGCGCGAGGATGTGCTGATGATGCCGAAGGGCGAAAAGCTTGTTGATGTACTGGGTAAATTTCACTTATTATCATAATTAAAGTCAGGTGAACAAAGGATGAATAAAACATATACATTTGCGGATTTAGTCTCTATCATTGAAAAACTTCGCGGCGAAAACGGCTGCCCGTGGGATAGGGTGCAAACGCACGAAAGCATTAAAATGAATTTGGTAGAGGAGGCCTACGAAGCCATTGAGGCCTTGGACGACGGGACAAAAGATCAATTTGCCGACGAATTGGGCGATTTGCTGTTGCAGGTGGTTTTTCATGCACAAATCGGCAAAGAGGAGGGGACATTTACCCTTGATGATGTTTTGCGCCACGTGTGCGATAAGATGATTTCGCGTCATACACATATTTTTGGAACAGACACGGCCAATACGCCCGAAGAAGTGCTGGACACCTGGGAAAAAAATAAGCAAAAGGAAAAAGGGCAAAAGAGCTATACCGAAAGCATGGAAGGTATTTGCCGTTATCTGCCGGCTTTGATTCGTGCACAAAAGGTGCAGTCTAAGGCTTCTAAGGTCGGGTTCGACTGGGATTCGGCAGACGGCGCCCTGGATAAATTAAAAGAAGAAGTTGGAGAGCTGACAGAAGCCGCACAGGCGCAAAATGCGGATGATGTTTGCGAAGAACTGGGGGACGTTTTGTTTTCGGCCGTTAATGTTGCACGCTTTTTTAACTGTTCGGCCGAAGAATCGCTCGGCAAGACCATCCGCAAGTTTATCAACCGTTTTTCTTATGTGGAAGCATCGGCTCAAAAAGCCGGAAAACAATTGGAAAATATGACCCTGCAAGAGATGGACGCTCTGTGGGAGAAAGCAAAGCAGCAGTCACGGTCTAGCAACGAAAACTAAAAAAGCAGCAGGAGAGCCGAAACCATGGCTCTCCTGCTGCTTTTTTAGTTCTAATATCCCATGTCATCAATCAACCATGCGCCATCCTTACCGTCACGAATCAAAATCATTTTCCAGTCAATATAATCGCCTTCGTTATAGGCTCCGGCACTTCCGTCTTGGGGAACGCTGACATTATAATTCACGCGGAAAACAATGACATTGTCAATGGAGGTGTGTGTAACGCTTCCTCTGCCGTCACGAACATAACCCTCACGTCCTAAGTCGTTCGCGTCGTAATGAATCTCTTGTAATGTCAAAAGCACATCACAATCACTGGTTAAAATAACATTCGGTGCGTTGTGCCATGCCGTTAAGGTTTTAAGCTCTCCGCGTTTACCTTTTTCGTTGGCCGCCTTAAAATACTCCCTTACAACGGCCTCGGCGGCGGCAACCTCCTGATCGGTAAAGGGCTGAAGATTAAGCATTTCGCCGTTTTTGTCGTAAACATTATATGTTACTTTATACAGTTCATTATTTTCATCACGAACATTTAAGAATCCATATACGATGTAATCGAAATCTTGAATCGAAATATATGTTAATGAATTTTTCAAAACAGGCGGAACGCTGTTTGCAAAGTCGATATAACCACGAGAATTATCTATAATATAATTCAATGCAGTATCATCTAATACAGTTGATTCCTGTGAGCACCAAACTCCCTTATAACCTATTTTGATGCAATATGCGCCTGCGTGCCCATTTGCCTGGACGAGCGAAAGACCAACTTTTCCGTCATTCCAGACAATATTACTGTTATTTTTGTCAAAACCAAGTTTTCCAAGCATTTCCCTCAGCGGAACATATACCTCTCCGTTTTCAATAAACGGCTTATTTGCAAGTTCAATTTTTTCGCCGTTGTTTGTAATTTCAATCGTGTAATCATCAGTCGTCAAATCCGATAATACACCGCTTGCAAATACTGTGCCGGAAAGCATAATAACAGCAATAACAACGGATATAACTGACATACATCTGCTTGTTGTTTTCTTATTTTTCATCATCATAAATCTCCTTTTCAAAATTTTTTTATTGCTTGCCATTTGGGTGGTCAAAGCAAGCTGTTTCGATTTACCCGTCGGAAGCAGGGCAAGAATTGTATGAATATAGTTCATTTTCTCGCCGTCCGTCATATTTTTGGTAACCGCCATATCGCAGGATATTTCACATTCTGCTGCAATTTGCCTTGTCACATACCATGAGACAGGGTTAAACCAATGCGCACATTTTACAAATTCGGCAAACCATTTATATACAATATCGTGCCGTTTAAAATGCGTCATTTCATGGCGGAGTATGTTATGCAATTGCTCACTTGACAGCGCCACATTCGGCAAAATCAATGTGGGATTGAAAATACCTGCCATAAAGGGTGACGCGCTGTTACCCCATACCCGAACGGTGATTTTCCGGTCGGTGTACGCTTCTGTTTCGGGGCAGGATATCATTTCTCCGTTTTTGCGGATTTTCATATTCAGCCTTATATACCGTGCAATGTTCAAAACTATCAAAGATATTGCACCGATCAGCCATATATACGCTGCAATATTCATTCGGTTGTTAATGATCCTATCCCATACAACAGCTGCTTTTTGCACAAACTGCGGCTGTTGAGTTGTATCCGCCTGCACAATATTTTCGGTTGTTTCGGGCTGTTCGCCGATGTTTATTTGTTCCGTCTGCAAGGCTTCTGCTGCAAGGCTTGGCGCTTCGGTGGGCTTTAACTGAAAACGCACGGGCACCAGCATGACAAGCAGTACACACAGCCATATGTAATAATGCCACGAATAGCCGAAAATCTTTTTTGTAATCGGATAAAACAATTTAATCACACCGGCAAGCAGAGAACCGACAAGTGATGTAATGAAAAGAGCCTTGAATATTTCACGAATCAAAATCATCCCTCCTAGTGCCTATCCTCAAAAATCGCTTTCAACTCCCGTATATCCTGATCCGAAAATTGCTCCTCCTCAAAAAGTGCGGTAACCAAATTCCCGGCAGAACCGTCAAACAGATTTTTGATAAGGCTTTTCACCTGTGATTTTTTATACTCCTTTGCTGTCAAAATCGGTGTGTAATAAAGCGACTTACCGATTTTCTTGGCAGAAATGGCACCTTTCTCCACAAGCCGTACAAGAAATGTGGCAATCGTAGAGCGTTTCCAGCCTTTTTCTTTTACTGCCTCGCTGATTGTTGTTGAATTGATCGGCATGCCGGCTTTCCAAATCACTTTCATGATTTCCAGCTCGGATTCGCCTATGTTGATTGAAGCTTTCGACATACAAACACCTCCGTTTATATTGTCTAACTTTGTAGATGGTATAATTCTAACATAGTAGATTATATTTGTCAAGCATTTTCATAAAAAATTTTTTGGGCATAACAAAACAGGACTGTGACAAGCACGTGCTACAGTCCTGTTTTTGCATAAACAATTTCTAAGTCATCTTTCTTTAGCTTTCTTGGCAGTGCGGTGTCAGCTCACTGCGAAGCTTTAGCAAAATCTTTTTTTCCAAGCGTGAAATTTGCACCTGAGATATGCCAAAGCGTGCAGCCACCTTTGCCTGTGTTTCTTCTTTTATGTAGCGCAAATATAAAATGCCCCGTTCGCGCTTGGGCAGTGTATGGATGATGTTTTGCAGGGTGATTTGCGTCACCAGGCTATCCGCGTTATCTTCACTGCGGACGGTGTCTCGGAGTGTGGTGTCACCGTCCCCCAAAGGCTCGTCCAAAGAGGCAGGCGGCGTAACAGCCGAAAGTGCAAGGCTCAGTTCTTCGGTAGGCATTTTCAGCACTTCGGCTATTTCGGAAAGTGTCGGTTCGCGCCCCGTTTGCTCCGTCAGCATGCGCCTTGCCTGTGCCGCCTTGGCAGCTGATTGTTTATACGAACGGCTGACTTTAATGGGGCCGTCATCACGCAAAACACGCAAAATTTCACCCATCATCATAGGAACGGCATATGTTGAAAAGCTGTTGCCGCGCGTTGTATCAAATCCATCTGCCGCCTTTAACAAGCCGATTGCGGCAAGCTGAAACATATCATCTTCTTCTAGGCTGCGTCCCTTAAACCGATTCACAACCATGTGAATTAAGCCGATATTGCTTTGAATCAACGCATCCCGTGCTGCCTTATCGCCCGCTGCGCAGCGCGTGTATAATTCATTATCCTTCATAAGCATCCACCTTAATGCCTAACAAGCGGATGTTCCGATTTGCTTCGTGAGCGTTACCGTTGTACCTTGACCGGGGGCAGAGGTGACTTCCATGGAATCCATAAAGGTTTCCATCACCGTAAAGCCCATACCGGAGCGTTCCGCATCGTCCGATTTGGTGTAAAGCGGCTGTGTGGCCAGGGCGATGTCTTCAATACCGCGCCCGTCATCATGAATCGTGACTGTTACGGTTTGCGATTCCGGTGCCGTTTCTACTGTACATTCGATTGTAATCATGCCGTTCGGATGTCCGTACCCATGTACAACAGCGTTTGTAACAGCTTCCGAAACAGCGGTTTTAATATCTGCCAGCTCCTCAAGCGTTGGGTCAAGCTGCGCCACAAAGGCGGCAACAGAGCCGCGCGCAAACCCTTCGTTAACGGATTTGCTTAAAAATTCCAGCTTCATTTTATTTGTATTCACCATTGTTATCCCTCCTTTATATTTGTGAGCGCTTCGTCAACGGTTTTATAAACGGGTATCAGCCGTGTCAGGCCGGACAAGGCAATCAGCTTTTCAATCCGCCCGCCGCTGCAAACCAAAAACACGTTACCGCCCAAACCCTTAATGAGCTTATAGCGTCCGATGATCATACCGATGCCGGAGCTGTCCATAAAATGAAGCGATGAAAAATCAAACACCAAATGCTTGGCTTTTTGTTCGGTGATGGCTTGTTCAATCATGCCGCGGATCTGACCGGCCGTGTGATGATCCAATTCACTGTCCAGCGCAACAATTAACGTCATTTTTT
>UQYH01000045.1 GCA_900545185.1 uncultured Eubacteriales bacterium
GCAAGCTCTATCCTTTCGGCCTACAGCGCCGAAAAAATTATGGTATACAGCGAGGGCATGACGCAGAGCTTTGCCGAATTTACCGGCAATGAGGAAAACAGGCTGTTTAATTATCTGGTTGCGGGGCGCGGCGAGGAGGCCATGCAGCTTTTGGATGAAATTAAAAGGAAAAATGTTGTCCGCAATTTGCCCAAGGCAGAGCTTGTGCAGCTGTTTTTAAAGCTGTACCGCACGGCCGAACGGGTGATGCGGACGAAAAATATCACCATAGAGGAGGTATTGCCGGAGATGGGCGCGGCGAATCCGACGGAGATGCCGCCCGAAGAGCTTGACCGCTTTGTGACGCGGCTTTTTGAAAGCCTTGCCAAGCAATCGGCCTCCGGCAGCAAAAAGGAAGTTATGCATGAAATCGTTGCATATGTGGAAAACAATTATCAAAACGATATATACTTGGATTTTGTTGCCGACCGGTTTAACCTGTCGCCCAAATATCTCTCCCGTGCGTTTAAAAAATATACCAATGTGCGGTTTGTGGACTATTTAAACGAAATCCGTATATCGCACGCCAAGGAGCTTTTAAACACAACAGACGAAACCATTATGGATATTGCCAAACAGGTTGGCTTTAACAGCCGCAACACATTTTACAGAGTCTTTAAAAATTCACAGGGGGTTACCCCTGCCGAATATCGTTCAAAAAATGAATAACAGGAGGAGCATTATGAAAAAATCAAAATTATGTAAGGGTATTGCACTTTCGCTGTCGATTGCATCCGTCATTTCTATGGCGGGCTGCCAAAAGGGCAGCAACGCGGCCAAGCTGGATGACAGCGAGCCGCTGCCGGTTTCCATGCTGTATTCGGATAACCCCTCGGCGCCGTTTAAAAAGGATTGGCTGGTAGTGACCGAAATTGAAAAGCAGGCCAATGTTAAGCTGGATGTGCAGGTGGTTCCCATGTCGGACATCGGGGATAAGCGAAAAATTATCTTCAATTCCGGAGAACTGCCCGATTTAATCGGCTTTACCTGGTCTAACGATGTCAGCGAATATATCGGTGCAGGCATTATTTTGCCGATTAACAAGTATGAGGATAAGCTGCCGAACATGATGAAGCGGATTCGGGAGTTTGACTTTGAAGAAGGCGTAAACGATATAAGAGAATTGGACGGCAACTATTATGTTTTGCCGCAGATGAAGCAAAAAGCAACGCAGGATTTATGCATGTTTATCCGTCAGGACGTATTTGACGCTAACAACATCCCCATTCCCAAGACGTATGACGAGCTGTTCGAAGCTTGCAAAAAGCTGAAGGAAATTTATCCGGACAGCTATCCCATTACAAACTACGGCACACAGACACAGTTCTTTAACGCCATGGGTCCGGCCTTTGGAGATATTTATGGCTTCGGCCATCCCTACGGCTATGACTATAACAAGGAAAAGGACACTTGGGAATACATACCCACAACATCGGAGTTTAAGGATGCTTTGGCATATGCCATGAAGCTGAACGATGCCAAGCTGCTTGATCCCGAAGTGTTCACACAGGACAGAAACCAATGGGTACAAAAGCTGGTCACCGGTAAATCGTTTGTCACCTATGGCTACTTCGGCGCAACGGCCGCCATTAACGACGACGGCAAAAAAACAGCAGGCGACAGCTTTAATTTGGTTGAGGTTATGCCCCTGGCAGGACCGGACGGTCAGATTCGGGTGACGCCGGCCAGCAGAGGTAAGGGCGCTTCGGTTGCCATTGCGGCCTCTAAGGCAAAAGATCCCAATTTTGACAGATTTATGGACTTTGTGGATTGGCTTTACTTTAGTGATGACGGCATCAAGCTGACCAGCCTGGGTGTGGAAGGCGTTACCTATGAGGAAAAGGACGGCAAGCTGTCGCGCCCCGATACCATCCGCACGGCCACAAACCCGGCCGGTACGCTCTCTGTCGGTAAGGACTTTGGCCTGGGTGACGCTAACTTCCGCGTTGTGGTACGTTCGGATTACGGCATCGGCAGCGATCCCCGTCAGGATGAATACAACAAAACCCTGCAGGAGAATGGCTGGATTCCGGAAATTAGCCCCACACTTTTAATTAAGGATGAGGACAAGGAAGAATGTAACATTTTGGTGCAGAGTCTGAAAAATCATAAGGAGCAGTCGCTGTTTGACTTTATGTTCGGTCAGCGCACCATGGAGGATTGGGACGCTTATGTGGCCGAAGCAGAGCAAATCGGTTCGAAAAAGCTGATGGATTTGGTTAACAAAAACTGGAAAGAAAACAGAAAATAGAGCCTGACGGAACTTGAGGGGAACTATGAAAGGAGTCGTTTTGAAAATGAAGAAAATACCGGTACTTGTGCTGATTGCAGCGCTTATGCTGCAATGTACGATTTTTGCCGAGGAAGGAACGCGCCAAAATACCGAACGGTATCAGCCGGCTGTTAACAAGGTGCTTGCCCTGGGTATTATGGACGGGCATCTTGAAAGCGAGACAAATGAGTTTATGCCCGAAGCGGATATGACGCGTGTGGAATTTGCGGTTGCAATTGCAAAAGCAATGGGTTATTCGGATGAACTGCTGCAAGAGGATCAAAACACTCCTTTCATTGATGTGTCAGAATCCCACTGGGCATCCGGCTTTATCAACGCGGCGCTGACGGCCGGTGTCATTCAGAAAAGCGCCGCGGAATTTCGGCCGGAATCTCCGATTTTGTATGAAGAAGCCGTTTCTATGTTGTTACGTGCCACGGGCTATTGGGCGTATGCCGAGAAAAAGGGCGGCTATCCTTCGGGTTATCTTGCCGTGGCAGACCAAATCGGGTTAAGCAAAAAGCTGAGCCTTGCCCGTAAGGACGTTGTAAGTCGCGCCGAAGCGGCACAGCTTCTTTCGGCCGCCTGCGATATTGATGTGCTGGAGCCGACGGGCATGACGAGTGACAAAACAGCGTATGCCGTTCAAAGCGGCATAACCATCATCAGCAAGGGGCTTTCCGTCTATAAGGACAGCGGCCGCGTGACGGCAACAGATTTTACCGCCGTAAACGGCACCAAAACCATGGCCGATAACCATGTGGAGATCAATGCGGCGCACTATGCGGCAGGCGAAACGGCCATTGCGCATGCACTGGGCTATTATGTGGATTTTTATTACCGCAGCGCAGCGGGCGGCGGCGAAAAAACCATTGTGTATTATGAGGTGTCGGAAAAGGACAACGAAGCCATTACCGTTTGGACGGAGGATATTGTCAGCGCGGCAGACGGCAGGCTGACCTATGACAACGGCAAAAGTCAAAAAACCATTCGGATAGCGGATAATGCCAATGTGATTTATAACGGCAAATATCAATGCAAGGCCGTTAATTTAAACTATGCCGATATGAAGCCGCAAAACGGCAATGTTGTGTGCATAGACAGCGATGGTGACAATGCATATGATATCATTATGATTCACGCGTACGATACCTACGTTGTGGAAAGCGTTTTATCCGCCAAGGGCATTATATATGATCAGGATGACGATAAAGAGCCGATTCGGCTGGAGGACAGCCGTGTTCGGTACTCTTTGGAAAAGAACGGCAAGCAGATTGAAGTGAGCGATCTGCGCCGATGGAATGTGGTGACGGTGGAGGTCAGCCGTGATAAAACCGTGTACTTTTTAACGGTTTCCGATGCCAAGATATCCGGCAAGGTGCAGTCCTACGATGACCGATATATCACCATTGACGAAACGACCTACGAGCTGAACCAAAATCGGTTTGCAAGCGGCGGCCTTTCGTTAGAAGAAGGCACGTTTTATTTAGACGGCTTCGGCCGTGTGGCGGCCTGCGACTATGCAGGTGCCGCAACGGGACAATATGCTTATATTGCAGGCGTTAAGCGCGTCAGCGAATTGGGCGAGACGCTTTCGTTTAAGCTGTTTGAGGTAAGCGGCGAATTTAAGGTATATAGCGGAGCCAAGCAGATTACCGTTGACGGTTATGTGCTAAAAAAGGCAGAGGAGGTTAAAAAGGCGCTTGCAAAAAGCGGCGTCGATCCGCAGGATGAATTTGCGGCAGGGGTTTGTCAGCTGATTCGTTTTGATGTGAATGCACAAAACGAAATTCGTTGGATTGATACGGTGCAGGAAAACCGTAACCCCAAGGAAACGGATTTAACCTGTTTTGCGCCGAAGGACACCCGTTCGCGCCGCGGCAGCTATTGGTTTTTCGGCAGTTCTGATATAGATGTGACGCGCTTTACGATGACTAACTCTACCATTGTGTTTGACATTCCGACCGACAAAACAAACACCGCTGACTACGGTGTGAAGGATAAAGCCTTTTTTGCGCTGGATAAAGACTATGTTATCGAGGCCTATGACGCGAAAAATCTGGGTGTGGCGTCGGTCTGCCTGATTAACACGGCCGGCGCGGAAAGCGTGGGCAGCTATAACGAGTCAGATGATTTTTTAATGCTGGTTTCGGGCAAAAAAGAGGCCTTGAACCAAGACGGTGACCCGGCGCCTGCGCTAAGCGTCATTAAAAGCGGCAAGGAGATTTTGTATTACACATCGGATAAAATGAAGCTGCAGCTGCTGCGCGACCCAACAACCCCCATCACGCTGGACGATATAAACCCCGGCGATGTGGTGTATATTATAGCAGACAGATATAACAGTATTACATATCTTTATAAAATTTTCCCGATTGATAAAAACACCTCTGTTACAGACAGCGAGGATTATGTATACAAACCGGGCGGTTATGTGGAGAAGGTGTTCGGCTATGCCAAAAAGAAATCCGGCAGTGCGTTTATGCTGTCCGTGAACGGAAAGGACGTATATTTTTATACGGACTCGAACACCCAGTATTATAAATTCGATATGGTCAAGAAAAAGGCCTATAAAGGTTCTTTAAGCGATATGGTCGCCTCGTCGGTTAAGGATTACGCAACAAAGGTGTTTGTTCGCGTGCGTAGCGGTGAGGTGAAGGATGTATTCATGTACGAATGGTAATGAAGGGAGAGAAAAGCATGAAACAGAATCGGCTGAAAAGTATATGTCTTGCGGCAATCATCCTTTTGTGTACCATTTCATCCGGCGGCGTGTTTGCCGCAGAAGAGGATGCGGCTGCAGAGGTGTTTGCGGCAAGTACTGACGCGTGGGCAGAATCCGTGCACATAACGGCCGAATCGGCCGAGGTCGGCGCGGTGTTAACAGGCGTTTGCAGCTTTACCGGGGATGACGGCACAAAGGCACAGGCAAGCCGCTTTCAGTGGTATCACGCTGAGCGTTATGACGGCGATTATGAAGCTATTTCGGGCGCGACAGAGCAAACCTATACAGTAGCGGAGACGGACAAATATTTATACATTAAATTCGGCGTTTTGCCTGCGGACGATGCGGCAGCCGCGCCGCAAATGAGCGATAATTTTGTGGCGGCAGGCAATTTGGCATATCAAAAATCCACTCTTGTATCGTCGGATTACGATCATAAGTATCCGCTTGCAGGCTCGTTTGACGGCGACAGTACAACCTATTCTTATTTAAAGGGCGGCACGGCAGACGGTACATACCATTTGGGAGTGGATTTGGAAACAGAAACCACCGTGAACCGCGTGAAGGTAACGGATCGTCAGCGCAGAACGGCCACATACCGAGTACAGACATCTGCGGACGGGACAGATTGGCAAGATGTTTATGTGAATGAAAAAAACGGCTTGGGCAGAGAAATGACCATTGATTTTCCGGATGTGACGGCGCGGTATATCCGTCTTTTGATGACATGTACCGGGGTAACCGCTTCGGTTCAGATCCGTGAGATGGAAATCTATTGTCTGCCGCCGCGCCTGTACCCGGCGGTGACCGGTTTGACCATCGGCGGCAAGGCGGCGGTCGGCAGTGTGCTGACGGCATCCTTTACCTGCGAAAACGGAGCAACGGAGGCCGATTCGACCGTAACGTGGTATGCCTGCGAGACAAATGAACCGGGCAGCACAGGCACGGTTATCGGCAGCGGCACAAGCTATCGGGTTTCGGCAAAGGACTTGGGCAAATATATTCAATACCGCGTGCTGCCGGCAGACGACGAAGGCTTTATCGGTGAAGAAGCTGCGTCCGGCTTTACACCGGCCGTTGTCACGCCGCAGCCGCCATCGGTTTCGGGCGTACATATCGGCGGCAATGCGGTTGTCGGCCAAACGGTTACGGCTGCTTATGTATATAACGGGGATTTGGACGAAGCCAATACCGAATATCAATGGTACAGCTATTCAAAAAGCACAAACCTGGAAAAACAAGAAGCGCTGGCCGCAACGGGTAAAACCCTGACGATTGACGACAGCTTAACAGGCAAATACATCCGCTGTGCCGTCACACCGACAGATACGGCAGGCAATAAGGGCACACGGCAGCTTTCCGAAGCCTTCGGCGCGGTTGAACCGCCTTCCTCCGCAGCCTCACCCTGTGAGGTGAAAACCGTTCGGATTTTGGGCGATTCTGCCCTTGTCGGTGCGGTGCTGACGGGTGTGTATACCTATGTGGATGCGGACGGAACGGAGGAAGGCGCGTCAAGTTATCAATGGTATCGGTCTCGCGAAAGAACAACGGGCTTTCAAAAAATTAACGGCGCAACCGAGAAAACCTATACCATTACCGAGGAGGACAGCGGCTGTTTTCTGAAATTCGGCGTGCGCCCTGCTTCGGAAGGTGAGAGCGCAAACAGCGGACAAATGACCATGAGCGAGGATTTGGTGGCCGTCGGCAACTATGCCTACAGACAGGCGGTGCACAGCTACAACACCATGAACGGCAGCTATCCGGGCACCTTTGCGCTTGACGGGAATCCCGCAACCTATGCGTATTTGTGGTATACAAACGTTGCGCCGCCGTGGTACGTAACAGTGGATTTGGGATGTGAAACACTTGTGAACAGTGTGGCCATGTCTGCCAATGCAACCAAAAGCTTTTGGGTGGAAACATCAACTGATGGCACGACATGGACGCAGCAATACAGACAAGATACGGGCTTTAGCAATAATCGGCTCTACAAGTTCGCAAAACCCGTTTCTGCGCGCTATGTAAGGCTCAATATGATTGTGAGCGACTCTTTGTTCCTATATAATTTTGAGGTCTATTATAATAAAAACACGGTACCGCCCGTGATAACGGTGCTGGGTGATAATCCGGTGCAGGTTCCGCTGGGCAGCCCCTATACGGATGCAGGCTGTACGGCCGAGGATGACGAAAGCGGCGATATAACCGATTCTGTCATTACAAGCGGTCTGCCGATTGATGCAAATGCACTCGGCACGTACGAGGTGACCTATACCGCAGAGGATGCCTACGGCAACCAAGCGATTGCCAAACGGACGGTTACGGTTGTCAGCGGTGTGCAAACGCCGGGGAATTTGGCCTTCGGCGCAAAAACAGAGGCTTCGAGCGAAGCAGAAAACGCGCCTGCCCAAAATGCGGCAGACGGCAACCCCAACACGTATTGGAGCCCGTCGGCAGAGGATGACGCACCCTATATTGTGGTGGATTTGGGCGCGGTGACACCGGTCAGCCGCCTGCGTTTTACCGAAAGTGCAAACGGCATTTCGGGCTTTACGCTTTTTTCTTCAAACAATACGAGCAGCTGGACTAAGGTGTTTGAAGGCACAGACGAGCGTGATGTGGATTTTGACGCGGTCAGCGGCCGATATTTTAAATTGTCGTTAACGCCCGAGGGCACTGCCTGCGTGCACGAGATGGAGTTGTTTTTATCCGACAGGGGCAAAGCAAAGCTGGCTGCGGACGCGCTGGACCTAAAGGCGAGCCTGAGTCATTTGACCAAGGATTTGGCCTTGCCGAGCAAAGGTCTGTACGACAGTGTTATCACCTGGCAAAGCAGCGATCCGGCGGTTTTAACAAATGATGGCAGCATCGTGCGCGGTGAGACAGATCAAAAAGTGACGCTGACGGCCATGGCGCGCGTGGGTGAAGGCGAAGCCGCGCGCAGCTTTGCCGTTACGGTGGCAAAAAGAGAAAGCACGAGCAGCGGCGGAAATGGTGGCGGTGGCGGCGGATCGTCCTCCGGCAGCGTGAAGGGCATTAAAAATGTGATTGTGGATGAAACGAAAATACCGAATCAAAATACAGAGCCGACAAGCCGTTTTACGGATTTGGCCGATGCGGCCTGGGCAAAGGACTATATTGAAGCCTTGGCAGACCGCGGCATCCTCTCCGGTGTGGATGAAAAGCACTTTTTACCGAACGAAGCCGTGACGCGTGAGCAGTTTGTAAAAATGATTGCAGAAGCCATGCAGCTTTCGGCCGATTCGGCAACAACCGAATTTTCAGATGTCCGCCCCGACGCCTGGTATGCGCCCTATATTGCGGCGGCGCAAAAACACGGCATTATCGGCGGTATAACAGAAGAACTGTTTGGCGTGGGCGCCGCTGTGACGCGTCAGGATATGTGTGTGATTTTACAGCGTGTTTTAAGCGCAAAGGGCATTTCGGCAACGGCGGACGGGGCAGAGGCTTTTGCCGATGCATCGGCCATTGCACCCTATGCACGTGAGGCAGTCGGCCAAATGAAGGCGTTGGGCATAGTTAACGGGCTGGAGGATAACACCTTTGCACCGCTCTCTTATATGTCTCGTGCACAGGCCGCAAAGGTTTTGTATTTAATGCTGAAGCAGGTGGGATGAGAATGAAAAAAATAATTTCACTGGTACTGACGGGAGTGCTTGCCCTTTCTTCCCTCGGCTGCTTTGCGGCGGCCGAAGGAGAGAAGGAAACGAGTGACATTCAATATCATTTGGAGCTGCGGACGGTGGAGGATGCCAAAAAAATCGGTAAGCCTCTTGCCGAAAAAATTGAGAACGCGCTTGTTTTGTTTGTGAAAAGCCCCAATGCCTATGTGTTCGGCAAGGTGGATCGCATTGACGGGCAGGGCGGCTTAAATGCCTTTGCCAACGGGGATGAAAACGAAATTTTACCCGAAAATTTGGGTCTGACACCCGAAATTGTGCAGGACAGAGCCTTTTTGCCCGTCCGCTTTGTTACACAAAGCTTCGGTGCAGAGGTGGAATGGAAGGAGGAGGAGCGCGCGGCGCACATTAAGGCCGAGGGCAAGCAGCTTGTGTTTGCCCCCGATCGGGCCGAAATGACGGTGGACGGTAAAAGCGTATCACTGGATGCCGCGCCGCAGATCATCCGTAATCGGCTCTACATCCCCTTCCGTGCGCTGGCACAGGCGCTTTCGTATCATGTGTTTTGGGATGCGCGCGGCCTTATCGTCATCAGCCGTGAGTCGATTTTTGACGAAACGGAGGACGCGGCGCTGCTGGACGAGCTGGTACAGTCGTTTTATACCTACAGCTCAGCCGATGTGCAGCACCCCTATAAGCGGCGTTTTATTGAAATGCACGCCTATTCCGACCGTGACTTTTTACGAAAATATACGCTGACGGAGCTGCAGGAGCAGCTGGGCGGCGGCTATACGCAGGCAGAAGCGGATTTTGTGCAGAGCGTGAAAACAACTGCCGCGCTGCAAAAGTTTTTGGATACGCCGTCTTCATCGCTGCGCTCCGATGTGCTGCGGTTTGCCGCCTGTTATATTAAAACGGGTGACGATTTTTATGCGCGGCGCGCCATTTTAAGCATGTATGAGCAGGCGCTTTGGTATCAAAATGTGCCGAAGGAGATTTCGACCCGGTACGCCACGCATCTGCAAATGCTGTTCGGCCAGATGTATGTTGTGCCGAGGGCTTGTTCGGGCGCGTATGACATTTTGTATTATTCCGACCAGTGGAACGCGCTTTCGGCCGAGTTGGGTGCGGATGTGCGTGCTGAGGTGGAAAACTGGTTCCGCGCCTGCCTTCGAGATGCCATTGCGGTTTTTGGCGGCTATTATGTGCAAAACACAAGCGGATCGCTTACCATGCCGGCCTATTTCACGGCCATGATTTTAAACGACCCCGACCTTTTACACGAGCTTTTGTATGAATTTGAAGATTTGCTTTTTTCGGGCTATGAGCTTCATGCCGACGGCATGTGGCATGAGGGCACAAAAAGCTACCTTTCCGATACCATCGGTATGCATACAGAGGGCTTGCCGCAGTTTAAATATTATGCCGACCCCTTGGGTTATACCGATGAGAAGCTGGGTATACAGTTTCATTATAACAGCGGCTACGAGGCTTTTCCCCTGGCAGAAAAGAGCGCAGAGCTTTTAAGGCGGCTTAAGTTTCCGAACGGAAAGGATATCCCCATGCAGGATACCTACCCCCAGCCGAACAAGGATCCGAATTTGGAGCTTCAGGAAAAATTCCTGTCTAACATAGAGCTGTACCATTTCGGTCATTTTGCCTTAACACACGGCGACACGCAGGATGCGCAGCAGGTGCATCTGGCCTTTTACCCTGTGACGGACGGCTACCCCTATTCGAGCAGACACCATTACCATTATGCCAATCTGCCGATTATTTTGTGGGGCAGCGGCATGGAGGTTCTGCCGGACATCGGATACGTAACGCCGACAACGATGATTCAAAATGATTTTCGGCTGTATCCCTCCTTCCACAATGCCGGGTTTATCTGGAATCAGGATGAAAACTATTGGAGCGAGCGGAGTATGTTTGCGCGGCCTTCGCTTTTGGCATATGATTCGGGTGAGCATCATGATAAAAAGGTGCAGCTGATTGAAGCTTCTGTTTTGGGGCCGGATACGGCCGAAAACAAGACAGAGCAAAAACGCAGACTGCTTTTGATGGTTGAAACCGAGGGCAACCGTTCTTACACGCTGGATTTGCAGCGCTTAAAGGGCGGCGATGCGCACGAAAATTATTTAATCTCCGGTGAGGATGAACGCATGGCGTTTGAAACCGATGTATCGCTGACCGAGCACGCCGGCACGGTGGCCGACCTTTTGGCAAACGACAAAGCCGGGTATCAAAACGGTCGGGAGTATATGCGCAAACCGCAAACAGCAGACGGCGACAAAGCATTTGATTTCAGCTGGACGGGCGAGGAAAGCGGCACGGCCGTTCACGTTTATATGAACGGCGTTCCGGGCAGCGAGCTGTATTTTTCGGAATATCCGGCCTACCGCGAAGCGCAAGGACATAAGGAAAATGAGGATAACTACCCCGGGCGGCATTTTTATCGGCGCACCAAGGTGGCGCAAAATCAAACCACGTGTTATGCCGCAGTGTATGAAACGAGCAAAAAAGAACAGACCGAGCTGGTAAAGGGCGTTACCTGGCAGGAGAGCGAGCCGAACGACCCCATGACCCTTGCGGCCGTTGTGGATTTGGGTGACTGTGAGGATGTCATTTACATCAGTGACGATACACAAAAACGGCAGGCGGCAGATCTGACCGTTTCGGGCAATGTCGTTGTGGTGCGGCGCAACAAGCAGACAAAAGAGGTTGCTTGGTGCTATCTGTACGGTGAAGGCTCGGCAGAAGGAAACGGGTTTTCGCAAACAGGGGTTGCAGACAGAAAATACAGGGTATATGATGCGCAGGGCAGCCTGTCCGACAGCTCGCAAAATCTCTTGAAAATTAAAGGGAATCTCGATGATGCCGCCGTGCCTGACGGCACATGGCTTAAACTGATTTTTCCCGACCGCACGGGCTGGGGTCTTAAAATTACAAAAGCGGAGCAAAGTGTGATACACACCGAGCAGCACCCGGCCTTTAAAGTGACAGAAACAGGCAGCCAAATGCTGTTTTATCCGCGTGTGGAGATGGAGCTGGAGGGGCGGACGCGCATTAATCTGACGGACTTGCTCGGCAACCCGTTAAAGCTCAGAGAAATGACGCAGCGTACCTATAAGGGCGATACGTGGGTGCAGATTAAGGTGCCGAGTTTTTTTGAGAACGGGAAATAAGGTGTATCAAGAGGTAAATGGGGTGCGGCAAAATGATTTCGTTTTGCCGTACCCCTTATTTTGTGTAGGATTGTTCTTTGTTGCGAGTGTTTGATTGACGTTACAAATAACAACGGTATATAAATGTGTATATTTACATTGCGTAGGGGCGGGGCTTGATGAAAGACATATAAACGTTCTATATCAGGCCGCCCCTACGCGAAGGACAGATAAAAGATGCCCTTATGGCGAATATGTGTATCACTGCATCTGCCCCGCCAAATCCACCGCGAAAACGCGCCCTTCTTTTGCGCCGTGGGTCTTTACAATACAGATTTCAACCTCCTTTGCGCACACCGAAACGGCATGCTTTCTCAGGCGCTGATAATTATTGGTTTCCTCGGCAATCAGCTTGCCGTCCGCATAAATCCGATAGGCCTTTACAAGCGTTTGCGGCAGCTTATATTCCGGCTGATGCAGCGGATAATTGCAAGGCATATTGTCATATCGGCGATTTAAATCGCTGTCGAACACCAGTCTGATTTCGCGTATTTCTTCGGGGGTGTCAAACGAAAGGGTGATGCGGTTGCCGCAAAAGCAATTGGCATCGCCGCGCTCTATGCCGTTACGAATCAGTTCACTGTTTACACGAGCCTTGGCTGTGAGCGGCGAAACCCTTCTTGTTTGAAATGGTAAAAAACAATCATCATACATAAGGGTTTGCTGCAGGGTATCTATATCCACCGATGCAAGCGATGTGCCGCTTTGCACCGCCTGTGCAACACCCGTGCCGAGAGCCTGCCCCATCACGCCGCAGGTCGCCATCACGCGTGAAGAGCTGAGCGCCACGTGCGTTGTGCTGATGTTGCGCCCGGCAAAGCACAAATTGTCAATATTCTCCGAAATCAGGCTGCGCCAGGGAATCCCCCACGGTGAGGGCGCCGGGTGCCAGATGGTGGAGCAGCCCTTTTGGTAATAAAACCCTTCGGGAAAGTGGTCATCCATTGTCCAGCCGCCGTAGGCTACCACATCGGGGAAGCGTCCCTCGCTTTCCACGTCGCCCTGTGTGATGATGTGCTTACCCACATACCGCCTGCTTTCGCGCTTGCCGGGCAAAAATCCCACCCAATCGAGCGCCCAGTTTTCATAGCCGTGGTCGCCCTTGTTTTTTATGTGATCCCACACGCCGAAGGCAATTTTTAAAAGCTCATCCTTTAACGACTCGGTATCGTGTATGCTGTCGGCCATGCCGCCCAGCTCAATCCACCAAAAATTATTGGATAGATCAAAATCGTGGTCGCGATACGGCAGTGACGCATCATCGGGATAGCTGTATGCCCAGGCCGGGGGAATGTAGGTTTGCACGCTGTCGGTTTCGCGGATTTGAAACAGACAGCTCATACCCATGGTTTTATCATCGGCCGTTTCGGGTGCAATGCTTTCGCCAAACTGCGCCTTCGCTTCGCGGCCGCGCATATAATGTGCGCCCGTCAGCGGTGCCAAAACAGAATCGCCGGAGCAGTCGGCAAAATAGCTTGCCTCTGCCACATGAAAGGTTTCTGTCGTCAGCTGCCAGCCCGTCACGCTTTGTATGTGCCCATCGCTTATTTCGGCCTTGTTGCAGCTGCAATTACATAGCAGGGTTATGTTCGGTTCAAACCGCGCTTTTTCGTATAAAACACTGTCCCATATGCTGTAGCTCAGGCTTTGGTTGCGATAGTAATTTTCCAGCATCAGTTCTTCTACAATGCCCGTTTCACGTACATCCCTGCCGTCTGCGCCGCAAACCCACATGCGGATTTCACTTGATGCATTGCCGCCCAACACGGGGCGATCCTGCATCAGCACAACCGATATGCCGTGTCGTGCCGCGCTGACCGCTGTACACAGCCCGGCAATGCCGCCGCCGATGACGCATAAATCCGCTTTATGATGTATTGTCCTCATTTTCTTCATCCTTTCCGCTTGTTATTGTTTCAAATGTGTCCGTATATAGCAATCAATCGCCTTGGCAAAGCAGCGCCCCGTTTCAATGGCGCGTGCCTGAGAAAACACGTTGCCGATCTCCCCGTAATACGCAGTTTCAAGCGTAAAGGCAATCTCGGAATCGGTCTTGGTTAAAATGCAAGTTGCAAAGGTCGGCGTACCGACCTCGTTCCACAGCGTATTCGGCTCGATGTCGTTTTCGTGCCGATATTGAAATGCGTCCTTCGTCATGCACTGCTCTAAAATGCGGCCAAAGTCGTTGAGTGCCGCAAGCTTATCAATGCTTTTTTTCACCATAAAGCATTTGTCGTTTTCTTCACCAATGTGCCACGGTGAATGAAAATCGAAGCCAAACAAGACCTTGTGTTCTGCAATATACTTCCGAATGGCCGCTGTCTCGGGGTAAAGGGATTCCCCCGTGTAATCTCTGGCGTGATCATGCGGTATGCGCGATTTGCCTTGGTCGCCGTCTATAACGCCGTCATAGTCCACAAACGGGATACACACAAACTCAAACCCCTGTACAGGTGTTTGCAGCAGCTGACGGAGCACGCCCTCCAACACATAGCTTCCCGTCGATTCGCAGGCGTGGTGGCGCGCCGTCAGCATGATTTTTTTCTCGCCCTTGCCAAAGCGCACCATGGGTACGGTTCGGCCTTTGCGGCTTTGACACAGGGCTTCGGCCTGCAGGCCGTGGCTTTGGATATATGCTTTAAAGCGTGACGGGTGATACAGCATGTGATGTGCAAAATACACAACACTTTCATCCTCCGCAAAGGTATAGGTAAAGCTGTCACCCTCCTTAGAAAGCGTAAAGCGACAGCCATCGCCCTCCTTTTCGTTCATCCAGCGCCAGGCCTTTAAATCGTGACTGAAGGCAGGACCCCAATATCCCAAACGGCGCGTTTGCTCAAACCGAAAGGTCAGCGTTTGCCCCTGTGCACCCTCAACGCAAAACGCCCAGTAAAACCAGTTTAGGGCAGAGTCACGCAAATCACGCTCCACATACACCGTGTTTCCGTCCCGGCGCAGCAACTGTATGTTACCGCCGATAAAATCCGCATGAATTTGTATCATACTATGCACCTACTCTCCTACAATATTTTGTATGTCCGATACGGAAACGTCTGACAAGTTTCGATTTTGTTTGACAGACAAAGCCGCCGCCGCACCGGCTGCCTCGCCCACGGCAATACACACGGGCATCACTCTGAAATTTGAATGTGCCAGGTGCGAACCGCTGATGTTGCGTCCCGAAAGCAAAAGACCCTCCACCTGCTTCGGCAGCAGGCAGCCGTACGGAATGGTGTAGTCCTCCGCTTGCTTCCAGCAGTGCTGCACGCCTGTGGCATCCAGGCTCGGCCCCGTCAGGTTATGCACGTCAAAATTAAAATGCGCTCGTTTCACAACCCAGTTATCATATTGCTTTGCGCTGACAATATCCTGCGCCGAAAGGCTCTCTCTCCCTTCAAAGTGCCGCGTTTCACGTATGCCGAGCAGAGAAGCGGTGCTCATCAGACAGCAGTTTTCATAGCCGGGGACGTACGACCGCAAAAACCTTACAATGGGTACAATTTGCGAACGGCAGCTTCGCAAAGCGTCGGAGACGCTTTCGGCATCGGTTCCGTCCACGCCGATGGTATTTGTCATGTTACAGCAAACCGTCCCCGGAGTAGGCTGCCGATATAGCAAAACATGCCCGGCCGGAAAAGGCAGCAGCTGTTTGGCAAGCGCCTGCAATTCGCCCTTTTCGGTTTGAACGGTGGTTTCAAACGAGCAAGGAAAAACGGCCTTTTCATAATCTACGCCGCCAATTTTAAACATAATGCTGCACGGCTGCATTTTTCCGTCCGTCTCGCGCCCCTTTGTATACGGCACACCGGCCGAGGCCGCAACATCACCGTCACCTGTTGCATCGACCACGCACTTGGCTCGAATTAAGCCTCTGCCGCTTTTGTTTTCCGCAATCACGCCGCAAATTCTGCCGTTTTCGACCACGGCCTTGCACATTTTTGTGTAAAACAGCACCTTTACACCGGCTTTTTGCATCATTTCATCCAGCACAATTTTTTGAAAATCGTGATATATGTAGTGCCTGTCCGCGCCGTTTTCTTCCGTCCATCCCAGATCGCGGGCTTTTTGGTAGGTGTTTTCAAAAATCTCCTGCATAATTTTAGAGGAGGAGCGTCCCACCCAGTGCGACATCATACCGGCCGTTGCCGTGCCGCCCAGGCAGTCTTGCATTTCAATGATCATAACGGAAACGCCCTCCCGTGCGGCACAAAGCGCGGCGCCGACTCCGGCCGGACCGCCGCCGCAAACAAGCACATCCACATCGGCAATTGTCGGAATTTTGTTATGTTCGATATACATGGTATCACCTTCGTTTTTGTTTTGTAAGCTCTGCCGGCAGACAAATTGTGTTGACAGCCGTCTTGACTTATAGTATAATTATAGCATGAATTTTCTTTATTTTTATAGTGAAAATGGCCTAATTTCTTAGAAAATGTGCAAATATGGAGGTGCCCGTTATGCTGGTGACGGATATTGATTGTTATGTGAAATATCTGCAAAGCGAAGCAGGCTTTTTTATCTCGCTGCAGCCCTCGCGGCAGGAGGCGGTTGTGAACAACAATTTAATGCATTACGACATGCACGCCAACCCGTATTGCATTTATATTAAAACCGAGCAGGCGCGGTGGGAGCGCTGCATTCAGCATCACGAATCGGTTTTTGCAAAGCAAAAAAAAGAACCCTGCTTTTGCATGTGCCCGGCCGGAGTGTGGGAATATGCCTACCCCGTATATCACGGTGAGGAAAAAATGGCGGTCATTTATGTCAGCGGCTATTGTGCTGATGCCCCAAAAGGCGATGCGGCGCTTCGTTCGTACTGTCGGGATACGGCGATGGATTATAAAAGCACAAAGGCCGTTTATACGCAATATATAACGCAAAACATCCCCGATCTGCAAAAAATCAATACGCTGATTCGTCCGCTGCTTCATATGCTGGAGCTGGCCTATGCGGCTTGCCCCGATACGCCGCAGCACGACACACTGTATGCGGAGGTGCTGTATTATTTAAACGAAAATCATACCGAATCGATTACCGTTGCGGACATCAGTCGGCATTTTCATTACAGCCGTTCTACCATCAGCCATATTTTTAAGAAGAACAGGGGCAAAAGTATTCGTGCTTATATTTGTGATTTAAGAATTTCGGAAGCCAAAAATCTGCTTGAAAATACTGCGTTGGATGTCACCTCGATTGCACATGCGCTGGGCTTTTCGGACGCCAACTATTTTTCGGCCACGTTTAAGAAAAAATGCGGCATATCGCCGCTGCAATACCGAAAGCAAAGCCGCAGACATTAGAAACCCGAACGTCATATGGTGTTCGGGTTTCGGACAAGCGCATCTTTTATTTTCTGTGCTAAATGATAAAAATACTTGACATTTAACAAATAATAGGATACAGTAATTTATATACAAATGACTATAACGACGTGTCAAAATATGCTCGATAAACTGAAAAATTGTTTTACCGGCCAATATATTAATCAAGGATCGCAACAATTGTTGCGGCCTTTTTATTTTTGTAAAAAAATAGTATATTTTGTCGATTTTGGCTGCTGTTGTAAGGGTAATATTTATAGAATAAGGGATATGTAGCGGTAGGAATATTAAATGAACATAATATTCGCATTATATAAATAGGTGATTGTAAAAGTAGTGCAACAACAGATTGACAAAAGCAATCAGCCGAGAAAAAGGGATGATGCATAAAAACAAACAGAAGCAAGGCATCAGAAAAAGACGGTATTCTAAAACCGCCAAGCAGAGGTTTATTGAAAAAAGAAAGCT
>UQYH01000046.1 GCA_900545185.1 uncultured Eubacteriales bacterium
AGGAGGAACGACGGCGCGTGTGACTGATTTTTCTGCATAGAAAAATCGGAACGGAGCAAAGTCCGTTCCGACGTGGCAATGCCGAACCTAAAGATATTCACGCCGCAGGCGCTGCTCGCAAAAGGTTGGTAATGAGCCAAAGGCGTTAATGAGGGCGCTTGCAACCGAATAGCCGACGCGAATGTGACCTTTTGCGGAAGAGGAGGAACGACGGCGCGTGTGACTGATTTTTCTGCATAGAAAAATCGGAACGGAGCAAAGTCCGTTCCGACGTGGCGTCCCAAAGAGGATTCGAACCTCCGGCCTACCGCTTAGGAGGCGGTCGCTCTATCCGGCTGAGCTATTGGGACAACTATGTACCGTACCTATTTATTGTATCACGCTTTGATGCATTTGTAAAGTAAAAAAATAAGTTTCTGTGCTTTTCCGCTTGATAATGTCCATTCCGCGCACCGCAAAGGTTCCCGGTGCGAGCCGCCGGGCATTTAAAACGGGGCAAGAGCCGATTGTTCGCATGCTCTTGCCCGTTTGATTTTTATATTGAGTTTGCAATGCCCCGGTGTATGTTTACTTTATCGGACGTTTTTGATGCCGCATTCGGGTGACATGCCGCCAAGGCTGTTCCAAATCATAATCTTCGCGCGCGTATAGGTTTGGGTTGGTGTGAACGTAATTTTTGTACCGGAATATTTCTCCGACTGCATTTCGATCAATTTGTCGCCTTTGTCGCCGCCGTAAAGAGCAAGGATAACGGTGCCGCTGTCGATTTTGTTCGGGCTGACCTCAATCGTGCCGTCATCGTTACGCGTTGCTGTGATGCCTTTACAGTAATAAATATTTGTATCTTTTAAAACGGATTTTCCGTCTCCTATTACTTCGCCCCAATCAGCTTCGCTTCCGGTATAGTAAACCTTCATGGATGACCGGCAGCCCTCAAATGCATTCTCGCCGATTATGAGCACACTGTTGGGGATTGTTATGTCAGTTAAGCTTGAGCAAGCGTAAAAGGTTTTTTGATCAATAGTTGTCACACCGTCCGGGATGGTTATGCTTGTTAAGGTACTGCAAGTGCTAAACGCTTCACTCCCGATGCTTGTTACACCGTTCGGAATGGTTACGCTTGTTAGGCTGCTGCAACCCGCAAACGCTCCGACAGAAATGCTTGTTACACCATTCGGAATTGTAAAACGGGTATCCTGTTTTCCCTGCGGAAAACGTATAAGCGCCGTTTTGTCTTTGTTGTATAAAACACCGTTTACGGAGCAATAAGCAGGATTGTCCTCTGCAACGCTTATGCCTGTTAAATCGGGACAAATGTTAAACACAGAATCACCAATGCTTGTCACACTGCTCGGAATTGTTACACTTGTTAACTTGCTGCAAAATTCAAATGCACGATTGCCGATACCGGCCATGCTGTCGGGAAGTGTTATACTTGTTAATTCGTTGCAATAGTAAAATGCACAAGCGGCAATGGATTTGGTTCCGGGTTCTACAACATAATTCCTTGATATAACGTTGTCCGACATGCTTTTGTTCAATTCCCACTCATCTGCTTTGATAAGGTGATGCCCTATATACAGCACATTACATTGCGCACTGTTTGCAGACCATTCATTATAGCAAGCAGTTGCCTGAAACGCGCCGTCGCCGATGCATGTCAGGCTGTCGGGCAGTGTTATGTTTGTTAAAGCACCGCAAAATTGAAACGCATGGTCACCGATACTTTTTACGCCATCGGGGATTGCTACGCTCGTCAGACCGCCGCAATTGTTAAACGCACCCTCTCCGATATTCACCAGACTGCTGCGCTCGGAAAACGCGCTGTCGCCATCGGCTGTCATGTCGAAGACTGTTATGCTCGTTAAGCCGGTGCAATTTAAAAACGCATCTTTTTCAATGCTGGTCAAATTGCTGCGCTGTAAAGCGGCATCGCCGCTGTCTGTCGTGCCGTCCGGAATGATCACGCTTTCCAGGTCTGTGCATCCATAAAACGCAGTTTCGCCAATGCTTGTTACGCTGTTCGGGATTGTAACGCTTATCAGGTTGTCGCACGCAAAAAACGCATTATCACCAATGGTTGTTACACCCTCGGAAATCACAACCTTTTCAAGAAAATTATCAATGTTGCTGTTATTTCTCCACGGCGCAATAGAACCCTCATATTTATCTGCAGGGTAATTCGGCATATTGCCATTGCCGATTATTGTAAGTGTTTTCGTGCTTTGGTAATATTCATATCTCAGATATTGACCGCATGATCCGGTAATCGGCAGCTCTGTTTCCTCGGCGAATGACGGAAAAGCCGTACACAAGACCGCCATGAAAACGATACATGCTAAAATTCTTTTTTTCATTTTGCACCATCCTTTTATTTGTTATGCATTGTTCAGTACATACGAAAATTTCCAAAACATCGTTGCCGTGTCGGCTCTTGTGGGTGCGACCTTCGGATAAATTGCATATTCATACCCATTGACCGAATGGATGAACATAACATTTTCATCAAAGCACCACGCAACGGGAATCTTGGCATAGTCCGCAATTTCGTCATAATCATTGTAGCTGTCAAGCCCTATGGAAACCTCAGACACATTAAGGCCTTTTGTCTGCGCATATCTGTAAAAAATAGTTGCAATCTGTTCTCTGGTTATGGTTGCATCCGGCGAGAACGAGCCGCCGCCCGTACCGTTTAACACACCGTTTGCCGCCGCCCAGTTGACGGCTTTTTTATACCAGTCGGCCGTCAGGTCGTTAAATTCGGATGTTTCCGGCGCGGCAGGCTCCCCGGCAAGACGGTAAAACATGGTGGCAAACTGCGCACGCGTCATGGTGTTATCAGGCGAGAAGATATCATCCCCCGTACCGTTCATAATGCCGTTGTCCAAACAAAACTCAATACCGCTGTGATCCGGGTCACCGTCTGCACTTTTTATGTCCTTAAAGCGTTTAACCGCGCAATTGTTTCCCTTTTCTTCGCAGGTATATCTGTCATCTGCGGCCGCGGTGGGTTCGCCCTTCTCTATCGTTTCGCCCGTATCGAGCAAAATGCATGTAAAGCCGTTGTCGCGTGCATATTGCTCTGCCGCCGTGCCGCTGTAGCACTTAATGACAAGGTTTTCGTTACGTACATCGTAATCGTCCACATAGTCCCAGCCAAAGGCGTGCATGTCAATCTGCGTTACGCTTTTCGGAATCGTGACCTCGTTTAGGCTGTTGCAGCGGAAGAAGGCTGCCTGCCCGATATGCTCAACACCCTCTGAAATGGTAAGGTTTGAAAGGCTTTCGCACCACGAAAAGGCATTGTCGCCGATTTCCTTAACTGTGCCGGGAATGACAACATTATTAAGGTTTTTACACCAGTAAAATCCGAGTTTTGAGATTGATCTCAGTGTTGACGGAATCTTGACCGAAGTGATATTCGACATTTCGAATGCGTTCACACCCATCAGGGTTGTGCCCTCGCGGATTTCAATATTGCCGACAGCTTCCCATTCGTGAATCTGCCTATTGAGAGTCGGGGCAGACGGGTCGGAACTGTCAAGCTCGGCATAGCCGATTCTGATGCCGGCAATTAAGTATTGACCGTGATACTGAATGCCATCCACACGGTTTGCCGGATCTGCATCGTAAGCTGTTCCGTAGAGTATTCTCTTGCCCATATACTCAAGATTTTGGGGCATCGTAATGTTTTTAAGAGCCTCTCCGCATATAGCTTCGCTGCCTATGTATTTTACACTGTCGGGGATGACAAGCGTTTCGAGGATGTCGCCGCAATTAATGGCTGCGTCTTTTATAACCTCAAGGCCGTCATTTAAGTTAAGGTATTTTAAGTATCGGCAGTCAATGGCTCTGTTTCCGATTTCCTTTATCGTAGGCGGAAGCGTGATGCCGGAAATTTTTGTTGCACTTTCACAAAGTGCACCGTCGCCTATCGCCGTAACCGGGTGACCATCTATTTCGGACGGAATATTGAGTTCAACCGTAAAGTTCGGATCAGGGTCATACCAGAATTTCGCCGAATAACTTGTAATCATTGCTGATCCGTCATCGCGAATCGTGTAAACGACCGAATCAATTGAATCCTTTTCGCGGAATTCCTTCATATCATCGGTTACAGCCGTTCTGCTTTGTTCGTTCCATTCCATTCCGTAGTCTGTATCATAAACACTCCACGCATGCGCCGGTGGAATAAGGAGCGCCGTCAGCAGCAGCGCTGCCGCTGCTGCGGCCGAAATCAGTTTTTTCAGGTTCATGCTTCATCTGCCCTTCCTTTTTTGATTACAAATTTAAAATGAATATGGTTTATTGTACCATATCCATACGTGCAAGTAAAGAAGCTTTCCGAAAATGACATTGCCAACAAAGGAAATTTTTTTGTTTTCTGTTTCATTTTTAATGAATGTATGATACAATAGTGTCATCTAATACAACCACAGAAGGTGCAGATATGTTTTCCGAAAAATTAAATGCATATATTTCACGGCTGGATTGTTCCGGCAAGGAGCTTTCTGATGCATCCGGTATCTCGGAGGCCACCATCAGCCGCTATCGTACGGGCGGACGGATACCCAAGCCCGATTCAAAGGAAATGGAGGGCTTATGCCGCGGCATCAGCCTGCTGGCCGAACAGAAAGGTCTGACAGACATTTCGTATGCCGGCGTTTCGGCAAAGCTGAGCACACTGGCCGCCGAAAGCAATTTTAATTACAGCAGCCTGCAAACAAAAATGAATCTGCTGTTTTCGGCTTTATCGGTCAACACGGCCGAAATTTCAAAAGCGCTGCGATACGATTCCTCCTATGTATCACGTATCCGCAGCGGCCAGCGGCGACCGGCCAAGCCGGAAGAATTTGCAGAAGACCTTGCCGAATATATTGCTCGGCGCTACACGACCGAATCGGAAAAAAAGGCACTTGCTGCCCTGCTCGCCGTCGCCGGTCCGCAGCTTACATCCACGCGTGATACGGCCAGCCGTATTGCACAATGGCTGCTTTCTGTCGAAGTCTCCGCTAACCCCATTGAGCATTTTTTGGAAAAGCTGAGTGATTTTGACCTGAACGAATATATCCGCGCTATTCATTTTGATGATATTAAGGTGCCTTCTCTGCCGTTTCAGCTGCCGACCTTCAAAACCTATTACGGACTTGACAAAATGAAAAACGGTGAGCTTGACTTTTTAAAGGCAACCGTTTTATCCAAGTCGCAAAAAGATGTGTTTATGTGCAGCGATATGCAAATGGACGACATGGCAAAGGACGTGGAATTTGCCAAAAAGTATATGTTCGGTCTGGCCGCCATGCTGAAAAAAGGGCTGCGCCTGACTGTCATCCATAACATAAACCGCCCGTTTAACGAATTAATGCTTGGGCTTGAAAACTGGATTCCGCTGTATATGACGGGACAAATTGCACCATATTATATAAAGGGAGTACATAATCGGGTTTTTTGCCATTTTTTAAATGTTTCGGGCGCAGCCGCCCTAAGCGGTGAATCGGTTGCCGGTCATCACGCAGACGGTAAGTATTATTTAACCAAAAACAAAACCGAGCTTGCCTACTACACCGCGCGTGCCGCCCATCTTTTGCAAAAGGCACAGCCCCTGATGGAAATATACCGTGCGGACGCAGCAGGCGGCCTGAACGCATTTTTGCTGGCCGATGTGCAAACCGAAGGTAGACGCAAAAACCTCCTGTCCTCTTTGCCGCTGTACACCATGCCGAGCGAATTTTTAAACGACTTTTTGAAAGCGCATCATGTAAGTGCGGACGATGCCGAAAAAATAAAGGCCTGGGCCGAAACACAAAAAAGATGGATACTTAATATAGTAAAGCACAGCGCTGTGACGGATTTTATTCCTCTGCTGAGCGAAGAGGAATTTCAGCAATATCCGATTGTCCTGTCGCTTTCGACCCTGTTTTACGAAAAGGATCTTGTATATACATACGATGCGTACAAAAAACACATGGAATATACAAAGCAATTCACCGAAGCACATCCCAATTATACGGTACAAACCACCGCGAAAAACGCATTTCGTAATATGCAGATTGTAATACATGAAGGAAAATGGGCTTTAATTTCCAAAAATAAATCACCGTCTGTTCATTTTGTTGTTTCGCATCCCGTTATGCTGCGCGCCATAGAAAATTTGACGGATGAAAAGCAAGACGATATGATTTTTGACGAACAGCCTTGACAGATTGGTTATTTTTTCAAAAATTAAAACATTTTTATGGATAAAACTATTGACAAGTTTCAATTTCCAAGATATAATAGTAAGGTATATGATAAGTGGTATGCATGTAGGAGGTGGATCACTTGCTTAGAACATATCAGCCTAACAAAAGAAAACGGAAAAAAGATCATGGCTTCAGAAACAGAATGAGCTCCCGTTCCGGCAGAAAGGTATTGGCTAGAAGAAGACTAAAGGGCAGAAAGGTTCTGTCTGCATAGTTATGAAAACCAGTCGCTGAGAGCTTCCGCTTTTAGCGACTTTATTCATAACCATCTGTTTTCGCAAACCGATTCCATTACGCTGCAGGGAGCCTGTATCATGAAACAAACAATCAGTTTAAACAAAAACGAACTGTTTTTGCGGGTATATAAAAAAGGAAAACGGTCATACCACAGAAATTTTACATTATATTACCTGCCCAACGGCCTTGCCTGCAATCGCCTCGGCATTAAAACCGGCAAAAAACTGGCCGGTGCCGTAAAACGGAACCGAATCAGACGGCTTGTGAAGGAAAGTTATCGGCTTATGGAATCGGAGCTGGGATGCGGATACGATTTTGTCGTTGCCGCGCGTGAGGGTTGCCTTGCGGCCGACTCTCTTGCCGAAACCATGCGTGCCATGCGGCATTTGTTTAAATCGGCACGTCTTTTTGTGCGCTCTGCCGCAAAAACGGACACACCAAAGGCAGGTGTGTAGCATGAAGTGCATACTGATTTGTTTAATCCGCCTGTACCGGCGCTATATTTCGCCGCTGAAAAAGCCAAGCTGCCGCTTTTACCCCACTTGCTCGCAATATGCACTTGAAGCGATCGAAAAAAAAGGTGCTCTGCGCGGCTCGTGGCTTACACTTCGCCGGCTGTTGCGCTGCCATCCTTTTTGCGAAGGCGGATACGACCCCGTAAAATAAATCGCCCGCCGGTCGGGCTGTTTTATTGTTTTTGAAATGTCTCTATCAGAGACGGATTGCCATGTAAAAGGAGGCAAAGACTTGCATATTTTTGACTTAATCAATATTCCGCTGGGGTATCTGTTTCGGTATATTTACCTTTTATTGCAGAACTACGGCTGGACGTTGGTTGTTTTTACTATTATCACAAAGGCTATTTTGCTGCCGCTGACGATTAAGCAGCAAAAATCAATGACCAAAATGCAGGCCATTCAGCCCAAATTGCAGGAACTGCAAAAAAAATATCAATATGACCAGGAAAAGCTGAATCAGGAAACGATGAAGCTGTATCAAACCAACAAGATTAACCCCATGGGCGGTTGCCTACCGCTGCTGATTCAGTTCCCGATTCTGATTGCTTTATACAATATTATCCGCAGTCCGCTTACCTATGTTGTGCAGCTGGGTAAGCACGGTTTGCCGACCATTGCCGAAATGCATGCCTTTTTGGCTTCACTCGGTTCGGCCGTGCAGGCAACCGACCAAATCGGCATAGCGGCCGAAATGTCGCGTTTTGCAAGCGATGTTGCCGCTAAGTTCCCCGGTGTGGATATTATGCACATTGACTTTACATTTTTCGGTTTAAACCTGGCGCAAACGCCAACCTTAACCACGCTGTCACCCATTTTGCTGATTCCGGTTCTGGCCGGTTTAACAACCTTCCTGTCCTCGTGGCTGTCCACCAAAATGAACGGGCAGTCTCCGCAAAATGCAGAGGGCGCAGCCGGTACCATGCAGATGATGACGTACTTTTTCCCGCTGATGACCGTGTTCTTTTCCGTTACGTTACCGGCCGGTCTTGGCTTTTACTGGATTTTATCGAACATAATCCAAATTGCGCAGCAATTTGTTTTAAACAAATACTTTCCGGCCAAACCGCCGGAAGCGCCCGCGCCGAAGCATTACAGAGAGCGTGAGGCTGAGAGGAGAAAAAAATGAGTAAATCCGTTAAGAAATCCGCAAAAACCGTACAAGATGCCATTTCTCTTGCACTGGCAGATTTGAAGCTTTCGGAAGATCAGGTTACCGTTGAAGTGTTAGAGGAAGGTTCAAAAGGCATTTTCGGCATCGGTGCAAAGGATGCTGTTGTACAGGTAACTTCAAACGTCAATCCCGAATCCCGTGCACGGGACTTTTTAGAGGATGTATTCACTTGTATGGGCGTTCGGGTTACCATTGATATTGACCGGACAGACAAGCTGATGAACATTAACTTATCCGGCGAAAATATGGGTATTATCATCGGCAAGCACGGCGATACCTTAGACGCTTTGGAGCATCTGGTCAGCTTGGCTGTAAACCGCGGTGACGGCGATTATGTTAAAATTGTGCTGGACACCGAAAACTATCGCGAAAAACGCCGCGCTACCTTGGTACGCCTGGCCGAAAATCTTGCAAACTCTGTTGTAAACAACAAAAAGAAAATTACATTGGAGCCTATGAGTTCAAACGAGCGCAGAATTATCCACTCTACTCTGCAAAACAATAAGTATGTCGATACTTACAGTATTGGTGAGGATCCGTACCGCAAGGTGGTTATTGCGCTTAAAAAGAAATAAACAGCCCATAACATACAAATTGCCCCGTAAGGGTTTGGAAGCTGTAAAAAATCCGGCCGGGTTTTTTACAGCTTTTTTCATGTACCTGCGCATTTTTAAAGGCAACCTTGCAGCTTGCGGCTGCAAAAAATACAACTATGATAAACGGAAAGAAAGGTGTTCCTATGGCAAGTCCGCTGGCAGACAGAATCAGACCCCATACCCTGGATGACTGCGTGGGGCAGCGTCACCTGCTTGCACAGGATAAAATTTTATATCGCTTAATCACGTCGGGGACGATTCCGAACATGATTTTTTACGGACCCTCCGGTACCGGAAAAACCACCGTTGCCAACATCGCCGCCAGACTTTCCGGCAAAACCCTGCATAAATTAAATGCCACCAACGCCTCTGTTGCGGATATAAAGGCAATTACGGCAGAGCTGGACTCTCTTTCCGGTCGCAACGGCGTACTTTTGTATTTGGACGAGATTCAGAACTTTAACAAAAAGCAGCAGCAATCCTTGCTGGAATTTATCGAAAACGGTTCAATTACGTTAATTGCAAGCACCACCGAAAATCCGTACTTTTACATTTACAACGCCATTTTATCTCGTTGTACGGTGTTTGAGTTTCGGCCGGTCGAGGCTTCCGATATTCATAAGGCTTTGCTGCGCGCCGTTACAATCTTAGAAGAAGAAATGGGCGTAACGCTTACGGTTGCAGAGGATGCCATGCAGCATCTTGCTTCATCCTCCGGCGGTGATGTCCGCAAAGCGCTGAACTCGCTAGAGCTTTGCGCAAAGGCCGCCGTTTTAACCAAAAACGGCCTTTCGGTTTCACTGGAGCTGGCCGAGCAATGTACGCAAAAAAAAGCATTTCGGCATGATAAGGACGGCGACAGTCACTATGATGTCATCAGCGCCTTTCAAAAATCCATCCGCGGCAGCGACCCGGATGCTGCCATTCACTATTTGGCACGACTGCTTGCCGGCGGCGATTTGTTAACCGCCTGCCGACGCTTAATGGTAACGGCCGCCGAGGATATTGGCCTTGCCTATCCGCAGGCCGTTCCCATCGTAAAGGCCTGTGTGGACTGCGCCTTGCAGCTCGGATTGCCCGAAGCACGTATTCCGCTGGCCGAGGCCGTGATTTTGCTGGCAACGGCGCCTAAAACCAATTCTGCCATTATGGCCATTGATGCCGCCATGCAGGACGTTGCCAATACCGATACCGGCGATGTGCCGCTCCACCTAAAGGACGCACATTACAGCGGCGCGCAAAAAATGGGACGCGGACTGACCTACCAATATCCGCACAACTACCCCAACAACTATGTAAAACAGCAATATTTGCCGGATGCCATTAAAAACAAGGTCTATTATCACGGCGGCGAAAACAAAAACGAACAGGCCATCCGTCAGTATTGGGCACGGGTTAAGGGCACAAAGGAGGATAAGTCATGAGCAGCTACCAAGACTTCGCTTCTCTGTACGATGCCTTGACCTTTGATGTTCGGTATGACTCCATGGCCGATTTTATTGCCGCACAGCTAAAGCAACACGCCATTAAGGATGGCTTGGTTTTGGATTTGGCCTGCGGTACCGGGACACTGACCCTGGCGCTGGCCGCGCGCGGCTATGACATGTTAGGAGCCGATGCTTCGGAGGATATGCTGGCAGAAGCACGAAAAAAGCCCGGTTCCGAAAAAATATTATTTTTAAACCAGTCCATGGAAAATTTTGAATTGTACGGCACAGTCAATGCCATCGTGTGTGCTTTGGACAGCATTAATTACTTAACAACCCCCGAAACCCTGGCACGTACCTTCGCTTTATGTGCCAATTATTTAAATCCCGGTGGCATTTTGATCTTCGATGTCAATTCGGAGTATAAATTTCAACAGCTGCTGGGACAGCAAACCTACAGCTACGAAACCGACTCGGTTTTTTACGTATGGGATAACGATTACGACCCCGAAACACGCCTGTGCAACCTGTATCTGACCTTTTTTTGTGAAGAAGAGCCGGAATTATACCGTCGCATTGACGAGGTGCACACACAGCGGTTTTACACAGACAATGAAATACAGACCGCACTAAAGCAGGTAGGCCTGACTCTGCTTGCGCGGCATGATGACTATACAACCGCTCTGCCCAAGGAAACATCACAACGGATTGTGTATGTGGCAGAATGTACAAAAAGCAAATCGAAACTGGAGGATGAAAATTGAAACAGCTGATTTTGATAAAATACGGCGAAATTATTTTAAAGGGTCTAAACCGCCCGATTTTTGAGGATGCCTTGGTGAAAAACATTAAAGCAGCGCTGCCGAAGGATTTTCGCGGCTGTGTACACCGTGCTCAAGCCACGATTTATGTCGAGCCGGATGACCCGTCTATCATTGACGAGGTACTGCGCCGCCTTTCCAAAGTGTTCGGCATTACCTATTTAACGCGCGCCTTTGTTCTGCCCAAGGATTTAGAGGCCATTAAAACCGGCGCGGCCGAGGTATTGGCTCCGGCTCTAAAAAACGCCGTCAGCTTTAAGGTAGAAGCAAAGCGCGCCGACAAAAAATTCCCATATACGTCTCCCGAAATTTCCAAGGAGGTCGGCGGCTATCTGCACGATTGTTTTCCGCATCTGACGGTTGACGTAAACACGCCTGCCGCAACGGTAATGGTTGAAGTGCGTGAGCAAAATGCCTATGTCTATTGCGGCCGCGAAAAAGGCGCAGGCGGCATGCCCGTCGGCTCCAATTCCAAGGCCACCCTATTACTCTCCGGCGGTATCGACAGTCCCGTTGCCGGTTATATGACCGCCAAACGCGGCGTCCGACTGAATGCCGTCCACTTTTTCTCGTACCCATACACCGGTGAACGCGCAAAGGATAAGGTAATGTCCCTTGCCAAAATTTTGGCCGAATATTGTCCGCGGTTGGAGGTTCATATTGTGCCGTTTACCGAAGCACAGCTGGCCATTAAAAAGAACTGTCCGCACGAACAGCTTACCATCATCATGCGCCGCATTATGATGCGGATTGCCGAACAGGTTGCCTTAAACACAAACGCCAAAGCGCTTGTAACGGGTGAGAGTATCGGCCAGGTGGCAAGCCAAACCGTAGAAGCGCTGGCCGTTACAAACGAAGTTGTGAAAATGCCTGTTTTCCGACCCGTAATCGGCATGGATAAAGAAGAAATTGTGACCATTGCAAGGCAGATTGGAACGTTTGAAACCTCCATTTTGCCCTATGAGGATTGCTGCACCATTTTCACACCGAAGCACCCGAATACCAAGCCAAAGCTGGATCGTATTGTGGCATCCGAGCAGCATTTGGAAATGGAAAAGCTGGTAGCAGATGCCGTAAACGGCATTGAAGTCATCACCGTTTAGATCACTCTTTTAAGATAGGAGATTGCAAATGGCAGAATCAATTGTTAGTTTTTTTGAGGGGATTGGCCTTTCGGGCAACATGGCTGTTTTTTTGGTTTCCATGCTGCCGATAGTAGAGCTGCGCGGCGCCATTCCGCTTGGCATTTTAATGGGCATGAATAAACCGGAACTGCTGGCTCTGACCGTCCTCGGCAACATTTTGCCCGTACCGCTGATTATTTTGTGTGCGCGCCCTATTGTGAATTTTTGTTTGCGCACAAAATTTCTGCGTCCTGTCGGGAGCTGGATGGAAAACAAGGTCAAAAAAAATTCCGGCAAAATTTTAAAATACGAAGTATGGGGACTTTTTGTTTTCGTTGCTATCCCCTTGCCCGGCACCGGTGCGTGGACAGGTGCCTTGCTGGCCGCCTTAATGGATTTGCGCCTGAAAAATGCCTTCCCTGCCATTACGCTGGGCGTGATAACGGCCGGATTCATTATGCTGTTTGGCAGCACATTTGTTGAATTTTTAGTGAATTTGTTTTAAAACCAAGGAGGATATAAAATGGCTCTTCATGTAGAACTTTTACAATATACAGGCGACCCGGAGCGTGTTGTGTCCGCCGCCGCCAAGCTTTGCTATTCATCATCCGGCGTGGCTGATATTCTGCACGGCCTGGATGATGAGGCTGTGCAAAGCTTTTTAAAAAAGCTGATGGATATGGGGCACGAAAGCCCGATCGAGCATGTCAGCTTTACTTTCGGCATCGAAGGTGTCAGCCGCAGTCTTTTGGCGCAAATCACACGTCACCGCATTGCCAGCTATTCGGTAAAATCACAGCGCTATGTAAAAGAAGGGCAGTTTGAATTTATCACCCCCCCTGCCATCGCGGCAGACAGCGAGGCATACGAGTTGTACCTTGCCTCCATGCAAAATGCACAAGACGTATATAATCAGCTTGCCGATCGTCTTTCGGCACGCTATTACGAAGAGTACATACAAGAGGGCACGCCCGAAAAGAGCGCGCGCAGGCAGGCCGAAAAACGCGCCATCGAGGACGCACGCTTTGTTTTGCCCAACGCCTGCGAAACCAAAATGATTGTTACCATGAATGCACGCAGCTTGCTGAACTTTTTTCATCATCGCTGCTGCTCCCGTGCACAGTGGGAGATCCGTGATCTGGCAAACGAAATGCTGCGTTTGGTACGCGCCGTTGCGCCGACACTGTTCGCTTACGCCGGTCCTTCCTGTTTGGCAGGCCCTTGTCCCGAAGGGAAAATGAGCTGCGGCAAGGCACAGGCCATGCGCAAAGCCTATTTAGGGGAGGCAGGGCAAAATGGGTAAACTGATTGTAATTGAAGGCGTAGACGCCAGCGGCAAGGCCACGCAAACCAAATGTCTGTATGACCGTCTGGCCGCCGAATACGGCGCTGTGCGTCAAATTTCCTTTCCCGACTACGACAGCGACTTTGCCGTGCCGATTAAGCGTTATTTGGCAGGCGACTTGGGGAAGCATGCGGACGATGTAAACCCCTATGCCGCATCCCTTTTTTATGCAATTGACCGTTACGCAAGCTACAAGCGTGATTGGAGCGACTTTTACGAGCATGACGGCATCTTGGTCGCCGACCGTTATGTAACCTCTAATTTGGTGCATCAGGCGGCAAAAATCACAGGGGATAAGCACGGCTTTATTCACTGGCTCAGCGATCTGGAATATGATAAGCTCACCCTGCCCCGTCCCGACCTTGTGCTGTTTTTGGACATGCCGCCGGCTTACGCACGGCAGCTGATGCAAAATCGTGCCAACAAAATTACGGGGAGCATGCAAAAGGATATTCACGAAAGTGATTCCGGCTATTTGGAGCGCGCCTATGATAATGCCATGCAAATTGCCGCCATCACCGGCTGGCAGATTGTCTCCTGCGTCAAAAACGGCGCTGTCCGCTCCATTGAGGATATTCATGAAGAAATTTACCATTTAGTTAAAATGAACATTGAGCATTCGGGAGAAAACAAGAGAAATTAAGAGAAAAACGAATATCGAGAAAAGTATTTTAATTTTTTTAAAAAAACCTCTTGACAAATCCTTCCGAATGGATTATAATATTGAATGTTGTTTTATGGAGAAATTGTTGAATGATACAGGAGGTAAAAGAATTTATGAGTACATTTATGGCTAAGGCTCATGAACTACAAAGAAAATGGTATATCATAGATGCAGACGGCAAGCCGCTGGGCAGAATTGCGGCACAGGCAGCAGCAATCCTTCGCGGTAAGCATAAGCCTGAGTTCACTCCGCACTGTGACTGTGGTGACCATGTAATTATCATTAACGCTGCCAAAGCTGTTTTAACCGGCAAGAAGCTGCAGCAAAAGCACTATTACAGACATACCGGTTATGTTGGCGGCATTAAGGCTGTTCGTTACGATAAGCTGATGAACGAGCGTCCTGCTTTTGCAATGGAAAAGGCTGTTAAGGGCATGCTGCCCCACAACACTCTCGGCGCACTGGCTGCTAAGAGACTGCGCGTATACGCAGCCGATACCCATGAGCATGCGGCACAAAAGCCCGAAGCTTGGACACTTGAGATTAAATAAGGAGGATCGTAAACAATGGCAGATTTATTTTATGGTACCGGCAGAAGAAAAAAATCCATCGCCAGAGTCAGACTGGTTCCCGGTCAGGGCGATATTACAATAAACAATCGTTCTTTGGATGATTACTTTGGTTTAGAGACCTTAAAGGTTATTGTTAAGCAACCTCTCGTTGCAACCAAAACCGAAGGCAGATATAATGTTTCCGTTAACGTTGTCGGCGGCGGTTTTACCGGCCAGGCCGGCGCAATCCGTCACGGTATTGCAAGAGCATTGCTCGAAGTTGATTCCGAAACCTTCCGTCCCATTTTAAAGAAGGCCGGCTTCTTAACACGTGACCCGAGAATGAAGGAAAGAAAGAAGTACGGTTTAAAAGCCGCTCGGCGTGCTCCGCAGTTCTCAAAACGTTAATTTGTGTCAAATTGCAACCCCCGAAAGCAAAAGCTTTCGGGGGTTGCTTTATATAAATCCCCTGCCGCAAATAGGCTACTCTCATTTGCGGCAGGGGTTTGCATTATGCAGTTACAAATACCATTATTGTTTTGCGATTTCCTTATGATATAGCTTATACACGCCGCATTTCCAACACAGCACCATACCGAAAACCGCACCGACAACTGCCTGTAAAATTTGATAAGGCAATTTTAAAACAGCATATTCGGGTGTACTGTAAATAAAGGCTCTGCCAAGCGAATATCCGACAACCATAATCACAGCGCCGAGTGTGACACCGATTCCCGAAGATAATACAGGATGTGTTTTTAAAATGCGGTGAGAAAACACAGAAATGATCACCGCCTGTAATCCGTGGGTAATCAAAGAAACAAACATTGGTGTTGGATAAAAGAACAGGTCTCCCAAAAACGCGCCGACACCGCCAACCACAAATGCGGCAAACGGATCTAATATAATCGAAGCGGTACATATAATAATATCATTCAAATAAAAGTGTCCGCCCGGAACAGGAACGCCAAACGAACTCATAGCCACATTAAGCGCCATAAACATGGCAGTGGTACATAACCATAATGTTGTTTTCTTTTTTTGCATATCAGTGTCCTCCTTGACATTTGAATGATAGTATTATATAATAAAAACTGATACTATACAATAGCCAGAAACGGAGAAAGAAATATAACCAGATGAATTATATAATTAATAAAACAAAGCGACCGCTTTATTTGCAAATATATAAACATATACGAGATAATATTATTGCAGGCGTCTTTCCTTACAACACCAGGCTGCCTTCAAAACGGTTGCTTGCCGATGAGATTGGCGTCAGCACAATAACCGTAGAACACGCGTACTCTCTTTTATGTGATGAAGGATACACAGAGGCGCGCGAACGCAGCGGTTATTTTGTCATATTCAAAAAAACAGACGGCTTTGCTTCTTCGGATTCGGCAACTGTTTTGCCGATGCATCACAAAAATACCACATCATCTTACCCAAGCTTTTCCATTTCTGTTTTATGCAAAACAATGAGAAAGGTGCTTGCCGATTATTATGATGTGATTTTAAATAAATCTCCGAATACCGGCTGTTTGGAACTGCGAAACGCAATAAAACAGTATCTTATGCGCAATCGAGCAATGACGGTAGATGTTGAACAAATTGTAATCGGATCCGGTGCAGAATATTTATACACCCTTATTGTTGATTTGCTCGGTAAGGATACAATTTTTGCAATTGAAAATCCGTCTTATGAAAAAATTGAACTGATATACCATAACGCAGGAATCCACTATGAATTATTACCTTTATCCGCAGATGGTATTGATAGTAAAGCGCTGTCAAAGTCGCAGGCAACTGTGTTACACACCACACCGTACCAAAGCTTTCCGAGCGGTGTAACTGCTTCGGCATCCAAACGCCACGAATACATAAAGTGGGCAGAAAAACAAAATCGCTTCATTATAGAATCTGATTACGGTTCTGAATTTTCCATATCATCACAGCCAATGGAAACACTCTTCACGCTTTCAAGCAATGATAATGTGATATACCTGAATACATTTTCTAAAACAATATCTTCTTCAATGCGTATGGGGTATATGGTGATTCCCAAAAAACTGGTAAAGCCGTTCCAAGATAAACTCGGCTTTTATTCTTGTACCGTTTCAACCTTTGAACAGTATGTATTGACAGAATTGTTAAGCAATGGTGCGTTTGAAAGACACATCAATCGCGTGCGCAGAAGCAATCGAAAGAATATGAACAACAATAAAGACCAATATAAAGAAAAATGTGTAAAATAACAGAAGCCTATTTTTGAAAACATCAA
>UQYH01000047.1 GCA_900545185.1 uncultured Eubacteriales bacterium
AAAAGCATGTTTTATGATACAATGAACTCAAAAATACCAGATACAATCGGCAATTTTTTTGTCGAATCGGGGAGGAATTTTCATTGTCTCTCACCATTGTTTACGGCACGGCCGGAACCGGAAAAAGTGAATTTTGCATTCAATCCATGCTCGATTTACACAAGCGCGGCATCCCCTCTGTTATGCTTGTACCCGAACAATTTGCACACACGGCAGAGGCGCGTTTGGCTGAAAAAAACGGTTATTTATCAGATGATATTTTGTCTGTTTCCTTTAAAAGACTGGCACAAATGCACCTTAGAAAAGCCGGTCTTTTAGGACATTCGATCACCAAAACCGGAAAAAGCATGCTGCTTTCGCGTGCTGTTTTGCAGGCTGGCGATGCCTTAAATCTATACCGCGGCGCGGCATCTCATCCCGGTTTTATTGATGCCATGCTTAACTTTATCAGCGAGTGTAAACGCTCGGAGGTGACACCGCAGCAGTTGGCCGAGGCGGCCGAGGCCGAAACACATGCCGCCTTTGCCGCCAAACTGGGTGAGCTTGCGCAAATTTATGCACACTACAGCGATTTATTAGACAGGGGATATACGGATTCAGAGGACTATCTGCCGCTGTTTGCCGCAGATGTGCAAAAAAATAACACCTTTCGCGGCACCTGTATTTTTATTGACGAATTTTTTCGTTTTACACCGGCAGAATACGACTGCATTCGTGCATTTTTAGCTTGCGGCGCCGAGGTTTATGTGACCCTGGGTGCGCCGACCGAATCTGCACGCGGAATTTTTGAGCCAGTCGCACGAACGGCAGCCTATGTAACACATTTGGCCAAAGATGTCGGTCAGCCCGTTTTGCCGCCTGTATATTTAAAGAAGAAACACCGTTTTGCGGCTTCTTCGGAGCTGCTTCATTTTGAAACAGAATACAATCATTATCCGCCGCAATTATATAAAGAAGAAACACACGACATTTCTCTTTACACCGCACCCGATCTGTATACGGAGGTGCAGGTTTTGGCCGCCAAAATCTGCCGTGCCGTAAAGGAAGGACAGCTGCATTATCGCGATGTTGCCATTATTGCCGGCAATGCCGAAAATTACATTGATTTAATCAAAACGGTGTTTCCGCTGTATCGGATTCCGATTTTTATCGATCAAAAAAAACCGCTTGTGCAACACCCCATTATGGTGATGCTGTTTTCGGTTTTAGAGCTGATGGCAGACGGCCTTGAAACCGAAACACTGTTAGCCTATGCCAAAACAGGTTACGCCGGGCTTAAGCAGGATGAGGTTGATACGCTCGAAAACTTTGCTTTGGCCGGTCGTTTGCGCCGCTCGGACTGGCTGGACGAAAAACGTTTTTTGCAGCGCGCCGATTCGGTTTTTTACGAAACCGAAGACTACACCGCCGTAGATGCCGATGCCGCAGAAGCATTACTGGAATTACGCAGCCGCCTGCTTACCCCTCTGGAGCATTTGCGTGCGCAGCTGGGACAAAGCAAACATCTGCGCGACCGTGCCGCGGCCTTGTTTGTTTTTTTTGAGGAAATCGAGTTATACCAAACCGTTGAAGCCGAAGTGACATATTTAAAAGAAGAAAATGAATTGCAGGCCGCACAGGAGCACGGCGAAATTTACAATTTATTGCTGGGACTTTTGGATGAATTGGTAACCGCCTTCGGTGACGATGTGATCGGCCTCAGCCGCCTGCAAACCATTATCACGGCCGGGCTTGCACAGTGCGAAATTTCAACCATTCCGCCCGGAAGCGACCAGGTCATTTTCGGTGACCTCGGCCGTTCCTTGGTTAAAAACGTCAAGCTTTTGTTTGTCATCGGCACAAACGATACCGCTTTTCCGCCGCAACTGCCGACAGAGGGCTTAATAAAGGATGAGGAACGCAGACGACTTGCCGAAAACGGGCTTGATTTAGGTCCTGACGGTCAGGAAATTACCTTTCAAAATCAATTTTTGCAGTATAATGCTCTGCACATCAGCAAACAGTCTCTGCATTTCAGCTACCCCGTAACGGATACGGAAGGGCGTGGCTTACGGCCTGCCGATTTGGTGCGCCAAATTAAAAAAATGTTTCCTGCCCTTTCGGCAGGTGACAATTTAACCAAGCCGCCCGAAGCGGATGACATTATTGCCGGAGAACCCTCGGCCTGGCAATATGTATTGGAGCATTTTAACGATGAAACAAACGCTTCCGTTCCTTATTTAAAGGAATACTTCGGAAAACACCCCTTATATAAGGAGCCATACGCCGCCATGCTGCGTTACAGCCGTTACAGCACATCTGTCCGCGACTTAACCCCTGCCATGGCAAAGGGGCTTTACGGACGCGAATTATACGGCAGCGTTACGCAGCTGGAGCGACACAGCAATTGTCCTTTTTCATACTTTTTGCAATACGGTCTGCGCGCAAAAGAACGGAAGATTTTAAAAATCGATGCACCGGACATCGGCATTTTGCTGCACAAGCTGGTTGAGCTTGCCTCGCGCCGTTTGGAGGAGGAGCATAAAAGCTTTGCCGAGCTGACGGAAGCCGATGCCGTGCAGCTGGCCGATGAGACAGTTACAGACTTCTTCTCTGCTCTTTTTATCGCAAACCTATACACCGAAAAGCGCCTGGCTGCTTTAATCCGCCGTTTAAAAGCCTTGCTTGCCAAAATGCTGCAAGTGATTGCCGCCCACGTATTGCGCGGCGCATTTGAACCCTGTGCCTTTGAGGTTGCCTTCGGCGAAAACGGCGAGCTGCCGCCGGTGACAATCTCGCTGCCCACTGGGGAGCGGATTACACTGACAGGCCGTATTGACCGCATTGACACACTGCGCCAAAATGCCTCGCTGTATGTCAAAATTATCGATTACAAAACCGGTAACAAAACGTTTTCGCTAAGTGATGTATACAATCGTCTTTCCCTGCAATTGGCTGTTTACGTTATTGCCGTAACAGAAGGCGGCAAGCCGCTTCTCGGCGACGCGCCCGTTCCGGCTGCCATGTTTTATTTTCGGCTGGCCGACCAAACCGTAGACGCCTCTTTGGCAGATGCCGACAATGCAATGCTAAAGCCCTTTAAAATGAGCGGCCTTTTATTAAAGGATGCCGATTTGGTACGTGCCATGGATACGGGCATTCAAGGTTTTTCTGCCATCATTCCGGCCAGAATGAAAAAGGACGGCACTCTCTCGGACGGCAACGGAACCGGCTATGCCACCATGGAGCAGTTTCAAAAGCTGTCCGGCTATGTAAAACGGGTTGCCGGCGAAATCGGACGCGAGATTTTAAACGGACATGTGGCCATCTTGCCATGCAAAAGCGGCAATAAGCTCCCCTGCCGATACTGTGCTTATCATGCCGTTTGCGGCTTCGATGCCGGAATCAACAAAATGCGCATTGCACCCCCTTTAAAGCCCGATGCTGTTTGGGAAATATTAGAAGATACAGAGGATTTAACCTGAAGCAGGGCGAAAAATGTAAATTTTTAAAAACCTGATACACCTTCTGCTTGCGTAATGGAAAATTAAGGTGTATAATAGATGATAGGCATGGAACAGACAATATACAAGATTATATACAAGGAGGATTCTGTTATGTATGATGTAGCCTGTATCGGCATTTTCGTTGCAGACTGTATTGCTAAAACCGTAGATAAAATTCCCGAACCCGGCAAGCTGGGTTTGATTGACAGTTTAAATTTATACACCGGCGGCTGCGCCATGAATGCGGCCGTGGATATGAAAAAGCTGGGTGCGGACGTTGCTCTTTTGGGCATGGTCGGCAACGATGGCTTCGGCAGCTTTTTAACGGGCGAATTAAAAAAGCTTGGCTTTACTACCGATGGCATAAAGGTAAGCGATACCGATGCCACCTCTGCATCCGTCGTTTTGGTTGACCCCAGCGGCGAACGCACGTTTTTGCACTGCCTGGGCAGCAACGGCAAATTTACCGATACGGATGTTAATTTTGACGTAATTGCCGATTCTAAGGTTGTTTTTGTGGCAGGCACCATGTTAATGCCGGACTTTGACGGCGAGCCTTGCGCCCGTGTTTTGAAAAAATGTAAGGAAATGGGCAAAATTACCGTTTTGGACAGCGCATGGGACGACACCGGCCGCTGGATGGACGTTCTGCGTCCCTGCATGCCTTATATCGATTATTTCATCCCCAGCATTGATGAAGCACGCATGTTCGCAAACGGCTTGGAAAAGGTTGAAGACATTGCGGATTACTTCTTTGATCTGGGTGTTCAGCATGTTGCCATTAAGGTTGGCAAGGATGGCTGCTATGTGCGCGAGACTAAAGAAGCCGAAGGCGTGACCATTCCCACCTATTTGGGTATTAAACCGGCCGATACCACCGGCGCCGGCGATTCCTTCTGCTCCGGCTTTTTGTATGGTTTAACGCACGGCATGGATATGGTAGAAAGCGCGCGCTTTGCAAACGCCGTGGCAACACATTGCGTCATGGCTGTCGGCGCTTCAACCGGCATCCGTCCTTATGCCGAAATTAAAAAGTTTATGGACGAAAATCAGCCCGGTTAAATAAGCCGGCGGCGCCCTGCCCGCCCACAGGTGACGCGGCGTTTTACATATTCTATTTTTTGTGGGCAGAAAGGCAATGAACAACTATGAAAAAGGCTGTTATGTACGGCGGCGGTAATATCGGCAGAGGATTCATCGGTCAGCTGATGTTTCAGGCCGGCTACGCCGTAAGCTTTGTGGATGTAAACAAAGAGCTGCTTTCGGCTTTAAATACGCAAAAGGAATATCCCGTGCGCATTTTAAAGGGCGATAGCTATGATGAAGTGATGGTACAAAACATCAGCGGTATTGACGGCAACGACATTGACGCTGTCAGCCGTGCAATTGCAGAGGCCGATTTATGTGCCACTGCGGTTGGCGTAAACGTTTTAAAATTTATTGTAAAGCCTGTTAAGGAGGGTATCGTCCGCCGCTTTACCGAAGGCTCTAAAAAGCCGCTGGACATTATCATTTGCGAAAACTTAATTGGTGCGGATGCCTTTTTAAAGGGTATGATCTCCGATTTAATGACAGAGGATGAGCGCAAGTTTTTGGATCAGGTCGGCTTTGTGGAAGCCTCCATCGGCCGCATGGTACCCATTCAGACAGATGCCATGAAGGACGGCAATCCCCTGCGCGTATGCGTAGAACGGTACGACCGTTTGCCGGTCGATAAGGCTGCATTCCGCGGCGAAATTCCGCCGATTGAAAACCTGGTACCCTTCTCGCCCTTCTCGTATTATATCGAGCGTAAGTTGTTTGTACACAACATGGGTCATGCCTCCACCGCTTATTTAGGCCAATACCTGGGCTGCGAAACCATTTGGGAAAGCATTGCAAAGCCGGAGGTTGAATTGATTGTATTGCGCGCTATGCAAGCTTCGGCGCTGGCCATGAGCAAGCGTTACAATGTTTCCTTCCAGGGATTGAATGAGCATGTAGAAAACCTGATTTACCGTTTCTCCAACAAGCAGCTGGGCGATACCAACGCACGTGTCGGCGGCGATATTAAGCGTAAGCTTTCGCCGAACGACCGTATGATCGGTGCTTTAACCATGTGCCGTGAGGAAGGTGTTTCCACCGATTATATGGAAGCCGCCATTGCCGCTTCTCTCCTGTTCCGCCGCGAAGGCGAAGAGCCGATGGAGCCTGATTATATTTTAACCGAGGTTTCGGGCTTTACCAAGGATGATGAAACATACAAACGGATTATGACATATTATGACATGCTTTGCGCCAAAAAGCCGTTGGCTGATATTATAAAGGCTATCAAAACCAAGCAGGGCGAAGCTGTTATTGTGTAAATAACACAGCAAAACAAGTAAACGCAAAAGAGGCTGCCGCGTGTGCAAAAGCACATCACGGCAGCCTCTTTATAATACACATAAAACCGCGTTGTAAAGCCGGAGGAGTTTTGCCCCCGGCAACGCCCCTATAATACCCTTATATTGAAATTATATCTTCATGGCTAAAGCCGCCGTTCCCCCGTGCGCGCTTCAGCAAGGTTTGCGAAGAAATCGGCGATACGTACACACGGCTTTCGTTGCCTGTTTCCGTAATCACAAAGGATTTCGGCAAGTCGCCCGGAACATTGACAACAAACCCTTCTTCCTCCGCAACCGTTAAAAACTCTCGCGTGATTTTGGAAGTGCTCGTCACATCCAAATCCAAAATGGCAATCACATCTGCCATGTTCACAACAACATCAGACCCCAAATGCAAAAACATAAACCAACCTTCTTTATTTTCCGTATGATTGTTCCGGCTCTGCCTGCCCGTCCTGTACCGTAAAAACACGGCCCTGCCCCAGCAGGGCATCAATTTCCGTACAGGTAATAAACACCTGCTTATCGGGGATTTTCCCGGCCAGATACGTGCGGCGCGTGCCGTCCAGCTCGCTCATAATATCATCCAAAAGCAGCACGGGATATTCGTTATATTCTTCAAACAGCAAATCGGCCTGTGCCAGCTTAAGCGACAAAACCGCGCTGCGCTGCTGCCCCTGTGAGCCAAACAGGCGTGCTTCTTTTTCGTTAATAAAAATTTCAAAATCTTCTCTGTGCGGCCCGTAAAGCGTATAGCCCTGCTCTATTTCCCGTTCAAGGCTGTTTTCCAGTTTTTTTAAAAAGTCTTCCTTTTGCGCAAACCGCGGCCGATAAAACAGCTCCAGCTTTTCTCCCGATGCCTCGAAATGTGCTTTTTGTGCCAGCTTTGTCAACCGCTCTATAAACGCAATGCGATATTGCACCAGCTCCATGCCGTAATCAGCCAATTTTTCATTCCAAACAAACATAGTATCGGTCAAAGAGCGGTTCCCCGACAGACGAATCCGTTTGATTAATTTGTTGCGCTGCTCTACAACGCGCTGATAGCGTCCCAGCGTGTAATAATAGGCAGGACGCAGCTGTGAAAGCGCCACATCCATAAAGCGCCGCCTTAGGTTGGGGCCTCCCTTTACCAATCCCAGCTCCTCCGGATAAAACAGCACGACATGAAGGTTGCCGACCAGCTCACTGAGCCGCGAAATGGTAAGCCCGTTAATTTTAATCTGCTTTTTTTTATTGCGCAAAATAATAATTTCAAGCGTGTGTTCACGGTTTCTGTCACAAAACAGCAGACTCGCCTTTGTGTATTCCTCCCCAAACCGAATCAAATCGGCATCCTGTGCAGTGCGGAAGGATTTGCCCATGCTGAACAAATACAGCGCTTCCAGCAGATTGGTTTTCCCCTGTGCATTCATACCGCAAAAAATATTCGTCATGGGGTCAAATTCCAAAACTTGCTCTTTATAATTACGGAAATTTTTCAAGGTCAGGCTTTTGATATACATAAGCTATTCCACCGTAAATTCCATATATTCATCATCCAGATTTAAAAACACCGTATCACCCGGACGCAGCTTTTTGCCGCGCATGGTGCACACTTCATCATTCACACTGACCGCGCCCGATAGGATTAAATCCTTTGCATCGCTGCCGCTTATGCAAACGCCTGCAAATTTCAGCAGCTGGTCAAGCTTTATATATTCGGTTTCAATTGCAATTTTCATAATATTTCCGCCTTTATTGCCGATTTTCCAAATTGGAAATCAACTCTTCCACAATTTTTTTGGTATCTTCATTCTTTTCCATGCTTTGCTTTATGTTATTAATGCCGTTTAAAATGGTTGCGTGGTTACGTCCGCCCAGCTCCTTGCCGATTTTCGGCAGCGAGAGGCCGGTAAACTCACGCATTAAGTACATAGCAATATGCCGCGCATACGAAATTTCCTGCGTACGCTTAGAGGACAAAATTTCATCCGAGGTCAAATTAAAATAATTGGAGACCATGGATAAAATATATTCCGTATTTACATGCGGATCATCCGATTTATTTAAAAATTCTTTAATGGCTTCATCTGCCAGCTGCATGGTAATCGGCCGTCCCATTAACACATTATACGCCGTTAATCGCTTTAAAACCCCCTCCAAATTTCGGATGTTGGATTTTAAATTTTCGGCAATGTAAAACAAAATGTCATCCGGCACTTCAAAATTTTCCTCATCAGCCTTTTTCTTTAAAATGGCAACGCGCGTTTCCAGATCCGGCGGCTTAATATCCACAATCAAGCCCCATTCGCAGCGGCTGCGCATACGCTCCTCCAGCTCTTTAATCTCCTTCGGTGGACGGTCGGATGTCATAATAATTTGTTTATTGGATTCACGCAGGGCATTAAAGGTGTGGAAGAACTCGACTTGTGTTCTGTCCTTATCCGCAATAAACTGAATATCGTCAATAATTAACACGTCGCAGGTTCTGTACTTGTTTCTAAATTCAACGCTCTTGCTGTCCAAAATCAGCTGATTAATAAAGTCGTTGGTAAAACGCTCACTGGTCACATACAAAACATGTGCGGCAGGATTGGTGCTTTTTATTTGGTTGCCGATAGCCTGCGCCAAATGCGTTTTGCCAAGCCCCGGACCACCGTATATAAACAGCGGATTCAAAAGCTCCGTACCCGGCCGTTCGGATGCGGCCTGAGAGGCTGCATGCGCCAAACGGTTAGAATCGCCGACAACAAAAGAGGAAAAAGTATAACGCGGATTCAGTGTTGTTGCATCATCGTCGCGCGTGTTATAGGATACGCTGTATTCCAGCTCCTGCGGCAAGGGTTCGTTATAATCCAGCAAACGGACGGTATAAACCGTGCCTGCCGCCTCGCAAATTGCCTGTTTTATGGCTTCTAAATGCATAGACTTAACAATTTCATAGTGCAGCTCCCCCGGCACTTTTAAATAAATGGCTTCATCCGTCATACCCACCGCCAAAAGCGGTTCAATCCAGTTTGCATATGCTGATTCACTCACATTAGGATTTTCCTTTAAAAGTTTCAAAGCGTCGTACCAAATCGACGATAACTTAGCGTTCATCCCATCTATCTCCCCATTGTATTAGTCAGCTGCGTATACCGCGCAGCGATATGATCCAATTCGCCTCCGCAAAGAAGGCAGCATAAAAAACAAGCCGCGAATCGACTTGCTTCCTCATTCGGTGCAATAAACACATCGGAACAAAAGCCGTTTAGGCTTTTGAACGTATACTGTGTTTATTATACCAACTATGCAAGCCGCAAATCGGCTTGCTTCCTTGATCGGTGCAATAAACACATCGGAACAAAAGCCGTTTAGGCTTTTGAACGTATACTGTGTTTATTATACCATACTTGCATGTCGGAATCAAGGATAATTCATCGAAATCTTTCACAAAAATAAAGAAGCACATTTCCGGCCGCGCCTTTGATTTTATGTATATAAAATGAATTTTTCTGCAAATGTTTGACAGTCGGCACAGCTTGTGATACAATATATAATACAATTTGATTGAATTTTTGAAAAGGTAGCGCGTAGTATTATGATTATTAAAGAAGCTGCCGAAAATTATTTAGAAGCTATTTTAATGCTGAAAAAAAAGAAGGGGTACGTCAGAAGTGTGGATGTGGCCAACCATTTAAACTTTACAAAGCCCAGCGTTTCCGTCGCCATGAAATCCTTCCGCGAAGAAGGATATATTATCATGGATGAAAACGGCCTGCTCTCTTTAACCGACAAAGGCATGGCCATTGCCCAAAAGGTTTACGAACGTCACGAGATTATTACAAAGGCCTTAATGGCGCTCGGTGTTGACGAGGAAACTGCCTGTGAGGACAGCTGCAAAATTGAGCATGACATCAGTGACACAACCTTTACCAAGGTAAAAGAATATTTACACAAAAAAAATGTGATTTAAAGAATCTAATCCACAAATCTGTCAAAAAAGGAAAAAGCATACTCCCCCGCTGTCGGCCGATATGTTTTTGCCTGTTATTATGCATATGAGGTGAAACTATGATTGAATTTATCGACCTTTTAATGGACAAGATAGAATATCCCGAAGAGGCAAAGCTTTTTTTGCACAATGCTTTTGAAAAAGTGCTTGCCAACCCGGAGCATGTTGCTCTTTTGCGTTCATTAGAAGCCTTGTACATCAGCGACCAACCCACAGCAGGGCTTCCGGAAGCCTTGGAACAGCTGGCGCAGGAGGCAGAATTGCCCGTTTATACCGCGCATCTTATCTTTTTAATGTTTTGCGCCCAAGGCCTGCGCGACCGCTATCGCACACAGGGCCTGGATGAGGCGATGTACTGGGATTTGATGGCCGATTTAAAATGCAAGCTGATGGAATGTCATACGGTCTATAACACATGGGGTACCTTTACCATTTCATGGTTTCGCCGTCATTTTTTAATGACCTTATTTGCCCTCGGCCGTTTTCAATACGAAAAAAGAACCTTTGTGGCGCAAAAACCGTATGTACATAACGGCATTACCGTAAACCCCGGTGATACGGTCTATAATTTTCACATTCCCTCCTCCGGCGCAATGCCAAAGGAACTGCGGCTGGAATCATACCGAAAAGCCTTTCAATTTTTCACCGACAGACCGAAGGATTATATTGTCTTAGCATGTGATACCTGGCTTTTATACCTTGACTATAAAAACATTTTCCCGGCCGGATCAAATCTGCGCGATTTTACGGATGACTTTGACATTATTCAATCCACAACACGTGATACTTTTGATGACGGATGGCGCATTTTCGGTACCATGGATATGAGCCACCCTGAAACGTTGCCGGCCAAAACCTCACTCCAGCGCGCCTTCCGCGATTGGATGTTAAAAGGCGGCAAAGCCGGCGCCGGCTACGGCGTGATTATTTTCGACGGTCAGAAAATTATATAACAAAAACATTGCAGAAATTTTTACAAATTTAAATAAATAACTTACATAAAACTCCTTTTTTTGCAGACAATAACTTTGTAATATAACGAAAAAGGAGTTTTTCATATATGAAAGCAACAGGAATTGTGCGCCGAATCGATGATTTGGGGCGCGTTGTCATCCCGAAGGAAATCCGAAGAACCATGCGGATTCGCGAGGGAGATCCATTGGAAATTTTTACCGACCGTGACGGCGAGGTTATTTTTAAAAAATATTCGCCCATCGGTGAGCTTGGCGACTTTGCTTCGGAATATGCCGAGACTCTTTCCAAAACCAGCGGACATCCTGCCTGCATTACAGATAAAGACAACATCATTGCCGTTTCGGGCGTGCCGAAGCGTGAGCTGAGCGAGAAAAAAATCAGTCCGGATATTGAAAAGGTGATGGAGGATAAAGCAACCTTTATTATGAAACGCGGCGAAAACCGTAAGCTGAGCGTGATTGAAGGCAGTGAAAAATACACCGCCGGTGTGGTTGTCCCCATTATTGCCGAGGGCGATACCATTGGCTCGGTCGTGTTCTTTTCAAACGAAACCGCACCGCAAATGGGCGAGGTGGAAGAAAAGTTGGCACAATCTGCCGCCGGTTTTTTAGGCAGGCATATGGAACAATAAGAGCGCAGCCCGACAGAAAGCATGGATGTAAAAAACGCAGCTGACAAGCGGAACACACCCGATTAAGGTGCGTTTCGCTTGTTTTGTTTATTAAATGCTGCCACTGCATAATACATAAAAATGATAACGGTATGCAAAACATTCAGACCGTCCGGAAGCTGTTTTTTCGGCTGGGGATGGCAATACCGTTAAAAACTCCCCAAAAACCGCAAGTCCATGCTGTAAAACTTCATACTTTTTTCATGAACTTAAATTTTTCTTGCAAACCGTATTGCATTTTAGATTAAAATGCAATATAATGTATGATAGCTAAAATATGCATCATTTTAAATATGAAATAACAAATCGGGTCACTATAACGTTTGACCGGAGGAAAGAGATTGTATGGGACATATAACAAGAGCAATTGACACAGAAGGTAATATACGCATTAGTTTTATAAACAGCCGTGATATTGTCAACACGGCGCAATCCATTCACCACACCTCGCCGGTTGTTACGGCCGCTTTGGGGCGGACGCTGACAATCACGGCGCTGATGGGGTCTATGCTGAAGGCGCCGACGGATAATTTAACCGTCTACATTAAGGGAGACGGGCCGCTCGGCGGTATGGTCACGGCAGCAGACGGCAACGGTATGGTAAAAGGCTATGCCTATGAGCCGTTGGTTGACCTGCCCTTAAAAAAAGGCAAGCTGGATGTCGGCGGTGCCATTGGCCGCGGTTCGCTCGCCATCTCGCGTGATTTGGGCTTAAAAGAACCGTATGTTGGCCGTGTACCTCTGGTAACGGGCGAAATCGGTGAAGATTTTACTTATTATTTTGCCAAATCAGAGCAAACACCAACCGCTATTGCCTTGGGTGTTTTGGTGGATACCGATTTAACCGCCAAGCAAGCCGGCGGCTTTATTGTGCAGCTTATGCCGGGGGCGGACGATGCCGTTGCGGCAGCTTTGGAGGAAAACCTCCGTGCCCTCTCGACCATCACAACGATGCTGGAGAATGGCATGTCTGCCGAAGAAGTGATTGAATCGGTCGCAAAGGGCTTTACCTTAAAATATTTGGACGGCGTGGATTATGCCTATCGCTGTGATTGCAGCGAGGAAAAAATTGCACGCGCACTCATCAGCCTGGGGGCAGATGAATTGCAGGACATGATTGAAAAAGACGGCGGCGCCGAAATCACCTGTCAGTTCTGCCCAAAGGTATACCGTTTTAATAAAGAGGAATTAACAGCTTTGTACGAATCAGCAAAACGCTGATACACAGGAGGCATTTGTAATATGAAAATCATTATTGTCGGTGACGGCAAGGTGGGTATGACCTTGACGGAGTACTTAGCTTGCGAAGGTTACGATGTGATGGTGATAGATAATAACCCCAAAATTGTTCAAAACGTTGTGAACACCTATGATGTAATGGGTATCAGCGGCAACGGCGCCAATTATGACGTTTTGGTTGAGGCCGGTGCGGCACGTGCCGACCTTTTAATCGCTGCTACCAGTTCGGATGAAGTGAACATTTTAAGCTGTCTGATGGCTAAAAAAATCGGCACGCGCCACACGATTGCACGTGTGCGCAACCCCGAATATGCGCGTCAGCTTGTTTTCATCCGTGAAGAGCTGGGGCTGAGCATGGTTGTCAATCCCGAATTTGAAGCCGCACGGGAAATTGCGCGGATTTTGCGTTTTCCCTCTGCCATTAAAATAGACTGTTTTTCAAAGGGACGTGTCGATCTGGCCGAGATTCGGTTGCCCGAAGGCGGTCATTTAGCTGGCCAGAAGCTTTCGGAGCTGTATAAAATCTGTAAGGATAAAATCTTAATCTGTGCCGTGCAGCGCGGCGAACAGGTCGTCATACCCGACGGTAATTTTGTACTCTCGGCAGGCGATCGGATTCATATTACCGGTTCCCACGCCGCGTTGGCCTCCTTTTTTAAGGCCATCGGCATGTTTAAACAAAAATCCAAGCACGTTTTAATTATCGGCGGCGGTAAAATTGCTTTTTATTTGGCACGGCAAATGGCCGATGTGGGCGTTGATATTAAAATTATCGAACAAAACGAAGCACGCTGTTTGGAGCTTTCGGAAAAGCTGCCGCGTGCAACCATTATCAACGGCGACGGAACCGACCGCTCTACTCTGCTGGAAGAAGGACTGGAATCGTCCGATGCCTGCGTTGTACTGACAGGCATTGATGAAGAAAACATTATTGTTTCGCTGTATGCGCAGTCACTGGGTGTCAGCAAGGTTGTGACAAAAATTGACAGAATTTCATTTGCCGACATGGTAGAAAGCGTCGGTATTGATACCTTTATCACGCCGAAGTTTATCACGGCAAACCGGATTGTGCGTTATGTCCGCGCCATGCAGGATTCCGGCGGTTCGGCCGTTAAAACGCTGTATAAAATCGTCAACAATCATGTAGAAGCACTGGAATTTTCCATTGCTCAGGGCTGTCCTTATGTCAACACGCCCTTAAAGAAGCTGAAAACCAAAAAAAGTATGCTGATTGCAAGCATTATCCGCCGCGGACGTGTGATTATTCCCGGCGGTGATGACCACTTAGAGGTGGGCGACAGCATGATTGTCGTAACCACCACCAGCGGTTATGTTAAAAACTTAGACGATATTTTTGCTTAGGTGTTAGGGTGTCAAGCCCCGGTGCCTAACAAGTACCATAACATCATGTCTATCGGAGGCGCATTTTGCAATGAATTACAAAATGGTTGTGTACCTGCTGGGTCGTATTCTTTTGATTATGGCTCTTTTAATGTGTTTGCCGCTTGCAGTTGCCATTCTGTACCGCGAGGATACATGCATGGGCTTTTTTGCCGCTGTGCTCGCACAGCTTACATTGGGGCTGGGGTTTTCGCTCCGCAAGCCCAAAAATACGGAAATTTACGCGAAGGAAGGATTTATGATTGTTGCCATCTGCTGGCTGTTAACCTCGGTTTTCGGGGCGCTCCCTTTTTTTGTCAGCGGTGAGATTCCATCGTTTGCGGATGCTTTTTTCGAAACTGTTTCCGGTTTTACCACAACGGGTGCCAGTATTTTAGGCGAGCCGGAGGCACTTTCTTACAGCGCCCTGTTTTGGCGCAGCTTTACGCACTGGATAGGCGGTATGGGTGTGTTGGTGTTTGTTCTGGCGCTGATGCCCAAATCACACGCTACACAGTCTATGTATATTGCCCGTGCCGAAATGCCGGGGCCGCAGGTGGGCAAGCTTGTCTCGCGTCTGCGCAGTACGGCACAAATTTTATACGGCATTTACATTGCCCTGACCGCGCTTGAAGTGGTTTGCTTAATGCTGGCCGGCATGCCGTTTTTCGATAGCCTGCTCAATTCCTTTTCCACTGCGGGAACAGGCGGTTTTTGCTTAAAAAATGCCAGTATCGCCGCTTATGACAGTGTTGCCATCGACATGATTATCGGTGTGTTTATGATCCTGTTCGGCATCAACTTTTCGCTGTTTTATTTAGTGTTAACGGGCAATGTTTTGCAGGCCTTAAAAAGTGAGGAGCTTCGCTGGTATTTAGGCATTATTGCTGTTGCTTCTGTGTTGATTGCCATCAATATTATGCCGCAATACACGGGGTTTTGGCAAGCCCTGCGCTACTCTGCATTTCAGGTTTCGTCATTGATTACAACCACGGGATTTATCACGGCGGACTATAGCAAATGGCCTGTTTTTTCGCAGACCATTTTAATTCTGCTCATGTTTGTGGGTGCCTGTGCCGGTTCTACGGGCGGCGGTATTAAGGTTTCAAGGATTTTAATTTTAATTAAGTCCTCCATTTGCGAGCTGCGCCACCAGCTGCGTCCCCGTTCGGTTACCACCATCACGCTGGAGGGCAAGCTGATTGACAGTGAGGTAATTTCAAGCGTCATGTCCTATATGGCATTGTATTGCTTTATTTTTATTATATCACAGCTGCTTTTATCGCTGGACGCTTTTTCGTATGTAACGAACTTTACGGCCGTTACAACCTGCATCAATAACGTTGGACCGGGGCTTGGTTCAATCGGTCCTGTTGATAACTTTTCAATCTTTACGCCGTTTTCAAAAATCGTGCTGTCGTTTGATATGCTGGCCGGAAGATTGGAGCTTTTACCGATTGCCATGTTATTTATGCCTTCCACCTGGAAGCGCCGATAATAAAATAACGATAAGAAAGAGGGATTGATTATGCCGCATATTACACTAAAAATGTATCAGGGCAGAACAGAAGAACAGAAGAAAGCCGCCGCAAAGGCCTTAACCGAAGCGCTGCAAAATACACTGGGCTGCACAGAGGAACATGTAAGTGTTTCAATTTACGATTATGATCCGGCCGAGTGGGGCGAAAAGGTATTTTACCCCGAAATTATGGCAGATGAAGCGCATTTGTATAAAAAGCCGGACTATAAACCCATGTAAAAAATTGATTTTTAATTCCGGCGAAAGGTGATGCTTCATGAATATCCAAAAAAACAAATCGGATTTCTTGCTCTGCGAACGCAACTGGGTGTATTACACCTTAATTACTGTAGCCGGCTTTTTCGGTGCTTATACATATCTGCTGCGCGGCCATGTGTTTTGTAATGCACAAACCGGAAACATTGTTTTGCTGGGTATGGCGCTCGGTGCGGGTCACTTTAAAAGCGCACCGTACTACCTGCTTTCCATTTTGGCTTATCTTTTGGGAGCCTTTGTGTCAGAACTGCTGCCGACTCATGTGCGGCGGCATATGCCCGTCCGCTGGGACACGCTTTTAATTGCAATCGAAATGCTTGCCGTCATCGGCTTGGGATGTATTCCCGAATCTGCACCGGTACAAATTTCGCAGGTGATTATTAACTTTATTGCCTCCATGCAGTACAACACCTTTCGTCAGGCAGAAGGCACACCCATGGCAACGACCTTTGCAACCAATCACATACGCCAAATCGGCATTGGCTTGGCAAAGGAGGTTCACCATCGGCATCTACCCGAAAAGCCGCATCGGCCTAAGCTTATTAAGCATTTATTTATGCTGCTCTGCTTTTTGGCAGGCGTTAGTGTCGGAACTGTATTTTGCAACCTGTGGCTCGGCAAAGCCATTTGGATGACCCTGCTCCCCTTCTCGGTCGTTTTCGCTGCCTTTTTACATGCGGATTTAACAACCGAAAAAGATTTAATTGAAAAAAAACCTTCAGGGCACTAAAATTGCCATATATACAAAAAGCATCTTCCGCAACACAAGATTGCGGAAGATGCTTGAGCGTGTCAAAAAAGTCGACACGCTTCAAGTCGAAATCTCTC
>UQYH01000048.1 GCA_900545185.1 uncultured Eubacteriales bacterium
TTTATGCTTATTTTGCCTTGTCTTGCCGGACAAGGTATTTTTTTTTTCAAAAATAACACAGTACAGTCTTTCTGTCTGCCGTAGCTTTTAAAAATATCTTATTCAAAGAATATTTTTAGGGGGTTTTACTTTTATGAAACTGATTTATGATGTAGAGGACAAGCCGAAGTTTGGGCAAATGATTGTTTTTGCTTTTCAGCAGCTGCTGGCCATTTTGGCGGCAACAATCGCCGTACCGTCCATTATCGGCAATGGCATGTCGCAGTCTGCGGCGCTTTTCGGTGCAGGTATCGGCACAATTGTGTATCTTTTGTTCACCAAGTTTAAAAGCCCTGTTTTCTTGGGTTCGTCCTTTGCTTTCCTCGGTTCCATGTTTGCGGCTTTTGCCGGTGCGGTCAGTGTTGAGGCAGGCTATGCCGGTATTATCATCGGTGCTGTTTTTGCAGGCCTTGTGTATGTTGTTTTGGCTATTATTGTCAAATGTGCCGGTGTTAACTGGATTAACAAGCTGATGCCGCCGGTTGTTATCGGCCCGACGGTTGCGATCATCGGTCTTTCGCTGGCAGGCAACGCCATTGGCGATATGCTGAAGTTTGCCGAGTTTGACGCGGACAATGCAGCTTATATGATGGGTGCGCATGGCTGGATCGGTTTTATCTGCGCACTTGTTACCTTCTTTGTTGTGGTTCTTTGCTCGGTTTACGGCAAAAAAATGACAAAGCTGATTCCGTTTGTATTAGGTATTCTTGCCGGTTATGCCGTTGCAACCATCTTTACGGTTATCGGCATCACAACGGGGAATGAATCGCTGCAGATTATTGACTTTTCGTTGTTTAACAATATGCGCTGGTATCCGGATTTTACGTTCCTTACGGCAAGTAAGGGCTTGGCTGCGGTTGATTCAAAATATGTCGCAACCATCGCCGTTGCATACATTCCGGTTGCATTCGTTGTGTTTGCCGAGCATATCGCAGACCACAAAAACCTTTCCTCTGTTATCGGCAGAGACTTATTGGAAGAGCCGGGTCTGCACAGAACGCTTTTGGGTGACGGTGTAGGCTCTATGGTAGGCGCTATTTTCGGCGGCTGCCCCAACACGACCTACGGTGAGTCGGTCGGTTGTGTGGCAATTACCGGTAACGCTTCGGTTGTGACGATTTTAACAACGGCCGTTATGGCAATTGTCATTTCCTTCTTCGGACCGTTTGTAACCTTCCTTGCTACCATTCCGTCTTGTGTTATGGGCGGCGTTTGCGTTACGCTTTACGGTTTTATCGCCGTCAGCGGCCTGAAAATGATTCAGGATGTTGATCTGGGCGACAACAGCAATCTGTTTGTTGTATCCGTCATTTTAATTGCCGGTATCGGTGGTATGGCGCTTAAAATCGGACAGGTTACACTGACGGAAATTGCCTGCGCATTGATTTTGGGTATTATTACAAATCTTATGCTTTCGCGCAAGCGCAGTGAATAAAATGATTTTTTAAAACAATAAAGCAAGGCTGCCGCGAACACTGCGGCAGCCTTATGTTTTTAGGTGGTGCGCTATGAAGCTTAAAGCAACCCTTACGGATGAAAAAACCTTTGGCAGAACTCTGACCAGAATTTCTCATGAAATTATTGAAAAAAACGAAACGGCCGAGGGCTTGTGTTTAATCGGCATTAAAACGCGCGGCGTTCCGCTGGCAAAAAGGATGGCGGCCTGTATTCATACATTTGAACATCAAACCATCCCCGTCGGGATGCTGGATATTACCGGCTATCGCGATGATGTTCCGCATGTCGGCGGTGAAGCATCGGTGACGGGCGCGGCGCGGCTGCCGTTTGATGTAAACGGCAAAACCGTGATATTGGTTGATGATGTCATCTATACCGGCCGCACGGTACGGGCAGCGATGGATGTGGTCATCTCCTGCGGCAGGCCGGCGAAAATTCAGCTTGCGGTGTTTGTTGACCGCGGCCATCGCGAGCTTCCGATACGACCCGATTACGTGGGTAAAAACATCCCCACGTCCAAAAGCGAAATCATTCGTCTTTGCATGGCGGAAACGGACGGAACGGATCGGGTTCTGCTATACACAGCGGATTGAATCGGCAAAAAAGTTACGTATTTTGCTAAAATGATACAATTTTTTTCATTTTTTCATGGACAAACGCCGAATGATGTAGTATAATAAGTACAATAAAGTTTTTTTGCCTGCAAACAGACAAAATTCTCCTAAGGAATATGATTTATAAAGAAATGAGGTAAAAACGATGTCACAATTGCATGTTATGGATCATCCGCTGATTCAACACAAAATTTCCTTTTTGCGCGATAAGGAAACAAGCGTTAAGGATTTTCGCGAAATGGCCTATGAAATTGCGCTTTTAATGGGATATGAAGCAACGCGTGATTTAAAGCTGACCGAGCATGAGGTTGAAACGCCGATTGCAAAAACAACGGGCAAATTTATTGCCAAGCAGGTTGCACTGGTGCCGATCTTGCGTGCCGGTCTTGGTATGGTAGATGCCTTAATGAGCTTGATTCCGGCTGCGAAGGTTGGTCATGTCGGGCTGTATCGTGATCCCGAAACGCATGAGCCTGTTGAATATTACTGCAAGCTGCCGAACGACATTGAAGAACGGCAGGTGCTTGTGCTTGATCCTATGCTGGCAACGGGCGGCAGTGCAGTTGCGGCAATTGATTTTATTAAAAAAAGAGGCGCTAAAAAAATTAAGCTGATGAACATTATCGCAGCACCCGAAGGCGTTGAGGCCGTACAGAAGGCACATCCCGATGTTGACATTTATGTGGGTGCATTGGATGAACGCTTAAACGAACACTGCTATATTGTTCCCGGTTTGGGTGATGCCGGAGACAGATTGTTCGGCACACTTTAATGAAAACGGATTAGAGGCATCATATGCCTTTCGTTTGAAAAACGCAGTGCAAACAGGTGCTGCGTTTTTTTCATAGCTGTTTCAATAAAATATTTGCAATTTGTTTACAGGTATGGTATAATAGTCGTATCCAAATCAATATGTAATCGGAAACGACTATTGCACCGATGGTACTATGCAACGGATTTGGTGATTTTTTTGAATTTAGGCAGCGCAGAACGGCTGCGGCTGCACAGGAAACGGAGTTTATGGCCATGAAAATTATAGCACCGCGAGGCACGCATGACATATTGCCTCAAGAATCATATAAATGGCACAGCATTGAAAAAACAGCTGCGGAAATCTGTCGGGACTACGGCTACCAGGAAATCCGCACGCCGATATTTGAACATACCGAGCTTTTTGAACGCGGCGTTGGTGAAACAACGGATGTTGTGCAAAAGGAAATGTATACCTTTGAAGATAAGGGCGGACGCAGTATCACCCTGCGGCCGGAGGGGACGGCTTCGGTTGTGCGCAGCTTAGTTGAAAATTCAATTTATGCGCAGCCGCTGCCTGCTAAGTTATATTACATAACCCCTTGTTTTCGGTATGAAAAGCCGCAGAAGGGTCGCTTGCGTGAATTTCATCAGTTCGGCGTAGAAGTGTTTGGCGCCGAGGGTGCGGCGCTTGATGCCGAAGTGATTTCTTTGGCGCTTGAAATGTTTCGCCGTCTGGGACTGACCGGCGTGGAATTGGAGATTAACAGCATCGGCTGTCCCTCCTGCCGTAAGGCCTATAACGAGAAGCTGCGCGAATTTTTCAAGCCGCATTTGGATGAACTGTGCGAAACCTGTCGTCAGCGGTACGAAAAAAATCCGCTGCGTATTTTGGATTGCAAAGAACAAAAATGCAAAAATATTTATAATAACGCCCCGATTTTGCTGGATAACATCTGCCCGGACTGCGAAGCGCACTTCACGCGCCTGCGTCAGTGCCTGGATGCCATGGGGATTCCGTACACCATTGACGGAACGATTGTCCGCGGCTTGGATTATTACACGCGGACGGTGTTTGAAATTGTTTCAAAAAATATCGGTGCACAGGGTACGGTTTGCGGCGGCGGACGCTACAACGGTCTTGTTTCCGAGCTGGGCGGACCGGATTTGCCGGCGGTTGGCTTTGCCATGGGTATGGAACGCTTGCTGCTTTTGACAGATACCCTGGGGATAGATTTGGACGGTCGTGAAAAGCCGGATATTTACATCGGTCACATTGGCGAAAAGGCCGATTTATATGTGCAAAATTTAGTGCTGGCGCTGCGCCGCGAAGGAATTGCGGCAGAACGGGATTATATGAATCGTAGCGTGAAGGCGCAAATGAAATATGCCGATAAAATCGGCGCGAAATATACCATGGTGCTGGGCGATACGGAAATTGAATCCGGCAAGGCCAATTTAAAGAACATGGAAAACGGTGAGATAACAGAGGTCGGTCCGGACGCTCTGATTCATTATTTAAAACAGCTTGGAGGACTGGAGTAAATGGAAACAATACAAGGACTAAAGAGAACGCATAAGTGCGGAGAGCTTCGCGAGGAGCATGTTGGCAGCACGGTAACGGTTATGGGCTGGACGCAGGTATACCGTAATTTGGGCGGTGTTATTTTTGTGGATCTGCGTGACCGTTCCGGCATTGTGCAGGTTGTATTTAATGTGGATAAGGATAAGGAAATGTTTGAAAAGGCCGATACCATCCGCAGCGAATATGTGCTTGCCGTTGTGGGTGAGGTGGTTCTGCGTGATGCGGAAACGGTAAACGATAAAATCCCGACCGGTACGGTTGAAATCCGTGCAACGGAGCTGCGCATTTTATCCAAGGCCGAAACGCCGCCGATTTATATTGAAGAAAACAGCAACGTGCGTGAAGAGGTTCGTTTAAAATATCGTTACCTCGATTTGCGCCGTCCCGATATGCAGCGTTTAATGGAGCTGCGCCATCGGGTTTGCAAGCTGGCACGTGACTATTATGATGAAAACGGCTTTTTGGAAATTGAAACGCCCATGCTGACAAAATCCACACCGGAGGGCGCGCGTGACTATTTGGTGCCCAGCCGTGTGCATCCGGGTCATTTTTATGCGCTGCCGCAATCGCCGCAGCTTTATAAGCAGCTTTTAATGCTTTCGGGCATGGATCGTTATATGCAAATTGTCAAGTGCTTCCGTGATGAAGACCTGCGCGCCGATCGTCAGCCCGAATTTACACAAATCGACCTTGAGATGTCCTTTGTGAATATTGACGATGTATTGGAAGTTAACGAAGGTTTTATGAAGCTGGTCTTTAAAGAAGTGCTGGGAATCGACCTGAAAACGCCGTTCCGCCGCATTACATACCGTGAGGCCATGAATCGCTACGGCTCCGATAAACCGGATACCCGTTTTGGTTTTGAATTGGTAGACTTATCTGATGTTGTGGCAGGCTGCGGCTTTAAGGTGTTTGCCGACGCAGTGAAAAAAGGCGGCAGCGTTCGTGCCATCAACTGCAAGGGCGGCGATGCCAAGCTTTCTCGCCGCGACTTGGATTCGTTGGTTGATTTTGTTAAAATTTACAAAGCAAAGGGCATGGCTTGGATTAACGTTGGCGAAAACGAGCTGAAATCACCGATAACCAAGTTTTTGGCACAGGAAGAAATTGACGGTATTCTGCAAAAAATGCAGGCAGAGCCGGGCGACATCATTATGTTTGTGGCAGACCGCAACGAGATTGTGTTTGACGCACTCGGTAATCTCCGCTTAGAGCTGGCACGTCGTTTTGACCTGCTGAAAAAAGATGAATATGACCTTTTGTGGGTAACAGAGTTCCCGTTGTTTGAGTATAACGAAGATGAAAAACGCTATGTGGCCAAGCATCATCCCTTTACCATGCCGGTAGAGGAGGATATTCCGCTGCTGACCGAAAAGCCCGAAGCCGTACGCGCCAAGGCTTACGATATGGTCTTTAACGGCACGGAGGTCGGCGGCGGCAGTCTGCGTATTTTCAATACCGATTTGCAGCAAAAAATGTTTGAAGCGCTCGGCTTTACAAAGGAAAAAGCATGGGCACAGTTCGGCTTTTTAATGAATGCGTTCCGTTACGGCACACCGCCGCACGGCGGCATGGCATACGGACTGGACAGACTGGTTATGCTGTTGGCCGGCCGTGACTCCATCCGTGACGTAATTGCCTTCCCGAAGGTAAAGGATGCATCTGAAATTATGACAGAGGCGCCCTCGACGGTAGACGGCAAACAGCTCAAAGAACTGCATTTAAAGCTGGATGATTTAATTTAGTTCACATGGGGCGGAGCAGAATGCAGACCATTTCTGCTCCGCTTCTTTATTTGGGTATGGACTTATATTATTTACGATTTGTTCATATCCTGAACATATTCCTATGGTATGATAAATGTATATGTTTAATAGGGAGGTATATAGATGGTTGAGATTAAAAATCTGACCAAGCGATACGGCAATCAGCTGGCGGTAGATCATATTTCCTTCACGGTGAAGCAGGGCGAAATCCTCGGATTTTTAGGGCCGAACGGCGCAGGAAAATCGACCACCATGAACATTTTGACCGGCTATCTTTCCGCAACAAGCGGTGAAGTGACCATTGACGGGCACGATATTTTGGATGACCCCGTTGCGGCCAAGAAAAAAATCGGCTATCTGCCGGAGCATCCGCCGCTTTATATGGATATGACGGTTCGGGAGTATTTGGACTTTGTGTATGACTTGAAAAAGGTAGAGGAGGACCGTGAGGCACACATCGGAAAAATTTGCGAAACGGTTCGTATTACCGATGTGCAAAATCGCTTAATTTCAAACCTTTCCAAAGGGTATAAACAGCGCGTCGGGTTGGCGCAGGCCATGGTGGGCAACCCGGAGGTTCTGATTTTAGACGAGCCGACTGTTGGCCTTGACCCCAAGCAGATTATCGAAATCCGTTCGGTCATCAAGCAGCTGGGGCGTGAACATACGGTTATTTTGTCCTCGCATATTCTGCAAGAGGTGAACGCCATTTGCGAACGTGTGATCATCATTAACAAGGGTCGTTTGGTGGCAAGCGATACGCCGGAAAACCTGGGTAAATCCATTTCAAACGAGAATAAGTTCCAGCTGCGTGTGGCAGGTGAGGAACGCGCCATTTTGGATGCACTGGAAACCGTTTCCGGCATTAAATACATTAAATCCTTGGGTCGCAAAGAGGCCGGTTCGATTGACTTTGTGATTGAAGCCGAGCCGGATGTGGATGTCCGCGCGCCTATCTTTAATAATTTGGCGGCGGCCTCGCTGCCGATACTTTCCTTGCAGACGATGGACTTGTCGTTGGAGGAAATTTTCTTAGAGGTCACCAAGGGGCAGGGCGCTGCCGAAATTAACGATGTGGATGAAAACGAGGTAGAGCTTGTTAATGCGCCGGAAAGCAGTGCCGAGGAAACGCCTGCCGCAGAGGCGACCGACCGTGCAGAAAACGAGACAGACACAGAGAAAGGGGAGGAAGCAAATGACAGCGATTTATAAAAGAGAGCTGAAAGCCTATTTTAAAACACCTGTGGGGTACATATTTTTAAGTGCATTTTTCTTTTTTGCATCGCTGATGTTTGTTTTTATCAACCTCAGCTCGCAAAAAACATCCATGAGCGGCTTTTTCTCCAATGTCAGCCTTATTTTTGTATTTGTCATTCCCGTTTTAACCATGCGGCTGTTTTCGGAGGAACGCAAAAGCAAAACCGATCAGCTGCTGCTAACCGCACCGGTGCGCGTCCGCGATATTGTACTCGGCAAATTTTTGGCCGCCGGGACGGTGCTGTGCATCGGTGTTGCGGCAACCATGCTGTTTGTGCCGATTATGGAGCTTTACGGCACACCGGCCATTGCCGAAACGGTCATCGGATATTTGGGACTGCTGCTTATGGGGCTGTTTTTCGTGTCGCTCGGCATGTTTATGTCGTCCGTAACGGAAAGCCAGGTTATTGCCGCGGTTTCTACCCTTGCCATCATCTTCTTTTTGTGGTTTTTGGGCGGCTTAAACCTTAAGTTTTCCGAAATGCTCACGGGCGCATGGGCGTGGCTGGGCAAAAGCTTAGATTGGTTTTTAAACTTCATCTCCATCAATAACAGGCTGTACGATTTTACCCTGGGCACCTTAAACCTTGTGCCGGTGTTTTACTTTGTCAGCCTGGCCGGCTTGTTCATCTTTTTAACCATTATGAACATTGAAAGACGGCGTTGGAAATAAACTGCTATATTAAATAGGAAAGGATGGAGACATATGAAGAGTAAAAAATTCCGTTATTCGCTAAATTCCAAGGCCTTTATTGTGGGCGCGGTTATCATTGTACTGCTTTTAAACGCTATTTTAATTTCGCTGAATGATAAAATTGCGCTCGAAATTGACTTTACTGAAGATAAAATTTTTGCATTGACCGAAGAATCGGAAAAAATTGCCGATCAAATAGACGAGCCGACCGATATTTTGATTTTAACAACCGGCACAGAGAGTGAAACACTTTCTATGGTGGAAAATGTGTTGACAAAATATACCCAGCGCAACTCCAAAATTTCGGTTCGTGAGGTTGATGTGATTAAAAACCCGGCCGAGGTGCAGGCCTACGCGCAGGAGATTGCGCAGCTTTCGATCGGTTCTTTGATTATCAAACAGGGTGACCGCCACGAAACGATTAACTCGCAGGACTTTTTCAGCCAAAACGGCTTCAGTTATATCGAGCGTGTTGTCACCACCAAGCTGGCAACGTTTGTAGACGGCATGACCCTTTCGGCCGTTACCTTTACAACGGGTCACGGTGAACAGGTTTCACCCAACGCCACAAAGGTGCTGGAGATGGGCGGCTATCAAATTGAACAGCTGGATACGCTGACGCAGGATTTCCCGGCAGATGCCCAATCGGTTGTAATCATCAGCGCGCCGCAAAAGGATTTCTCGATTGAAGAAATTAACAAAATGGACAGCTATTTAGATCGCGGCGGCAATGTGCAGATTTATTTTGACCCCTTCTATGCCGCGGCCGACTTGCCGAATCTGACAAGCTATTTGGCCGATGACTGGGGCATTGTCCGCAACACGGATGTTGTGCTTGACATGGGAAATATGATTGAAAACAGCACATACATGGTTGCCCAAACGGGTGACCACGAAATTACAAATCCCGTGGCCGAAAGTCAAAAACGTGCAGGCTACGGCCCGGCCAACAGCTTAAGCCGTGCGGCAGATAAGCCTGCGTCGGTTGAGGTTAAAACCCTGCTGAAAAGCGCCGGTTCGGCCTATTCCAAAGCGAGTGCAGACATGTTGAATGAACAAAAGGACATGCAAAAAGCAGACGGCGACACATCGGGACCGTTCGATGTGCTGGTTGCGGCCACGCGCGAGACGGGCAACGTGGAAAACGAAAGTTTTACCGGCCGCATGATTGTGGGTGGTTCTGTTTTGATTTTTGATGTATTGACAACCGACACGCGCTTTGCCAACGAGGACATTTTGCTGAACACCATCAGCTGGATGAAGGGCGGCGATGCCTCTATCACCGTACGTGCCAAAATGCTGCCCGGCGGCGCTATGAGCCTGACCAAGCCGCAGTTCTGGACATGGTTTGTCATTTTGGTTGTCATCGTGCCGTTAGGTGTTTTGGCGGCGGGGATTACAGTATTTATGAAGCGCAGATATAAATAAGATAGGGGTATGTAAACAAGCGCTGTGGGTTTTTCATGGCGCTTGTTTTAAGTCAACTAAGTCAATAATATAAAAGGGGAGTTATGAAATGAAAACAACGCAGGCAAACAGTGTTCGGACGGTTAAAAAAAGCATAGGGCAGCGCGCCGTTGACCTGTGGCATTATTTTACAACCTATGAAAAGATTTGGTTTTTCAGCATTTTAATTTTATCGGTCATTTTTGCGTTCCTGTTCCCGGAGGAGGACGTGAACGGGGTAAACGGCAGCTTGATTATGGGACTGTATCTGGCCGATACATTTTTAAATATTTTGTGCGAATTGCTGATTTCCAAGCAAAGCAAATGGAACTTTATCGTGTCGGTTTTTGTAGAAATTACGGAAATTGCCATCTGCCTGGTGCTGTCGTATCGGTTTGCCACCATGGCATCCACACTGTTCTTCTGGCTGCCGATTGATATTATCAGCTTTATCAACTGGCACAAACATCCCGATGCACAAAAAGAAGAGCTGACCAAGGTGCGCAAGCTCAGCGGTGCGGCCGAGGTGGCCGTCATCGCCGGCATTGTGGTTTGGACAATCGGCGTCGGTTACTTTCTGACCACGCTGGATTTCGGCACAGACCTTTTTCACGGCAACGAGCTGCTGGAGGTGTTGGTTTGCTATTTGGATGCTTGTGCGTCGGCTGTCGGAATTGCAAACGGCGTGTTTATTCTGCTGCGCTACCGCGAACAGTGGATTGCGTGGTATATCAGCGCCGCAATCGAAACGGTCATCAACATCCTTTCGGGGCAATATGTGCTGCTGGTGCTGAAAGCCGGATATTTCACCAACACCACCTATGGTTACATCAAATGGAGCCAATACATCAAAGCGCATAAGGAAAGTGCACAGGATACGGCGATATTGTAAAGACGGCATATTAAAAAACGCATAATTTTGCTTGTGAAAATTACATTTACACGAAAGAAGGAGCCATTATGTCTCCAATTCCTGCTCGTAAATCAACCCGATTAAAAGATTATGATTATTCACAAAGCGGTTGTTATTTTATAACGATTTGTACGTATAACAGAGCAAAAATTTTATCTGACATTGGTAGGGGCGGGGCTCTGCTCCGCCCGCTTGGCGAAATTGTCAACACGCAAATTCACGCGCTGGAACAACGGTATAACATCACCATCTACCCAAATGTCATTATGCCCGACCATGTTCATATGATAATTCATATAAATCGTGCCATGCGGCGGGCGGAGCAGAGCCCCGCCCCTACGATGTTGGATATGGTTTGTGCGTTCAAATCAATCACCACAAAAATTGCCAATAAAAATGATGGCTGTCTCGGACGTCAAATATGGCAGCGAGGTTATTACGACCATATCATTCGCAATGACCGAGATTATGAAGAAACGGCAGAATACATTTTAAATAATCCGCTTCGTTGGGTAATAAGCCGCGAAAATAAAACACAAAATTAAAACGTACATATTTTTCGTTGCGGCACAACGGCGGGGCTCTCTATGCCCGCGCCTTACAAATTTTGGTAATGTTCCGCACACCCGTAGGGGCGGGGCTCTGCTCCGCCCGTATCTTGCAAATTCTCGCAATGTTCCGCTCGCCCCGTATCATGCAAAATTTCACAATGTTTTGCATATTCGCAGGGCACGACCTGTGTGTCGTGCCGTTAAAATTTTTGCCATGCTGCAATCATTAAAACGTTGCGCAAAATATGTTGAAAATTGCCCCAAAACCGCATAAAATCGGGCATTGGAGACGATTTGATAAAAGTGCACAAATATAAAAGAAAAATTTTATGTGGTTTGTTGCAAACAAATTACATAAAATCTATTGATTTTTAGCGTTTTTTCTAGTATAATTAAAGCGTAGAATTATAAGAGTAATGTTTTAAGAGTGTGCTTTTCTGTCCGGCGGCCGACCGACAAGGCGACGGGCATGGGCAAGGGAGGGCTGGCCTCCTTTGCATAGTCAAAGCGGCTCTCTATGCTGCCAGCGGCGCTGTACCGGCCTTTTTCCTGCGGTGCGGTAGCGTCGGTCTGCAGCCGCAAACAAACAGAAGGGTGGTATGCTATGGAGTGTTAAGGGTAGGTAGGTTTGTTTTTTATAAGGCTATGAGCGCGGCGCAAAACCGGCAGCACCCGGCGTTTGGGCAGACTGCGGCAGACAGCGTAGCTTTATAACAGGAATTGAAAAAATATGATTAAATGGAGGGAAATCATGAAAGTTTCAAAATTAATGAAAATGCTGCCCGTAATGCTGGTAGCTTGCATGTTGCTTTCATCTGTCAGCGCTTTTGCGGCTGTTACAAAGCCGGGAGATATTGCGGCAGCAACCGAAAAGGTAACCGTTGTGGTAACGGGCATGCAGCAAGATGAAGAAGTTGCAATCATGGTTTATGATAAGGCTAAAAGAGCTGAAAACGGTACACCGGCTGATGTAGCGGCAGCAGACATTTTGTATATTGATCAGGCTGCTGCAAAAATCAAAATTGCAGATGGTAATTACGGTGTTACATTTGAGTTTTACTTAAAAGACGGCGCCGAAGCTACAACAAAAGAGGTTGCTATCGGTAGCGCTAATGCTACTGCGGTAACATATGAAACGTTTGAGATTGGTGCTGCACAGACATACCTTCCGGGTGATGTAGATGGCAGTGGAGTTGTTGACCCGGATGATGTTTTATTATTAGCTAAGAAGGTTGCCGGATGGAGTGTTACTCTTGTTATTGAACAAGCCGGTGATGTAGATGGTAGTGGAGTTATTGACCCGGATGATGTTTTATTATTAGCTAAGAAGGTTGCTGGATGGAATGTTGAGTTGTCCCCCGGCAAATTACAGTAAAATAATTTTTGAATTAGGAGTTGATTAAGTATGAAAAAAGGTCTTTCATTCCTGTGCGCTGTTGCGTTGCTACTGGGTTTGATGGTTCCGGTAAGTGCTGCACATGACATTAAAATCTCTGCAAGTAAATTGACAGCAAAGCCTGGTGACCAGATTTTTGTACAAGTTGCTATATCTGGTATTGACGAAAGTGATGAAAATTTCATGGCAAATTGGCTTTCGTTTAAAATCAAATATGATGAAACTAAATTCGATTTTGGTGCAGACTTAAATGGCGATGGGGAAATTAAAGATTACAAAGAGGGCAGAATAACAATCACAGAAACTACCTCTAGAGCACAAAAAAATTCAACACCGTGGAGCAAAATGAATCCTATGCCTGAATTTGGTCTTTCAGATGGCGATACGACTGTAATACCTTTTGATTCTGGTGCAACGCCCCAATTTAATAATGGCGAAGCAACTGTGACATTTAACTCTTTAGGTGCAGCCACATATACAAATGGTGCTTTAATGGGCTTTTATTTAACAGTAAAAGGTGATGCTGTTGCTGGGGAATATCCTATAACCTTTAGTAGTTCTGTAGCTGAAGGCAAGAGTGCTTTGCGTTACACAGAAATGAACAAAGACGATTTAGCCATTCCGTCAACTTTTGTTAACGGCTCTATCACTGTTGAAGGTTCAACCCCGACCCCGACTCCTAAAACTGTATCTTACACAGTTAAAAACGGTACGGTTATGGCTTCCACAGTTGCTTTGGCAGCTCCTGCAGAAGCAAAAGCTTCCGGCACTATCACAACTGCCGGCACAGCTCCAGAAGAGGAAGTTTACTTCTACTTCTTCCCGAACAAGGGCTACACCACAGACGGTATGACCGTTAACGGTGCAGAAGTTATCGGCGCTGCTGCTTCTAAAAAGTACACTGTAACAGCAGATGCAACCTATGATTTCGTATTCAAGAAGATTGAAGATGCTGCGGCAATTACCGCTAAACCGACCGGCGCAATTTCCGGTACTCCGGCAGCTGCAAGCCTCACAACCTTCGCTACGGCTGCAGGCGCTTCCGAATTTGGTATTTTAATCGGCGCTGCTGACGCTTGGGGCACTGACATCAAAGCTGATTATGCTGCTGCAAGCGAAACAGGCAAGATCAGAAAGTATGCTGCTCTGGAAGCAAACGGTGAAGGCCAGTTCGCAATCGAGCTGAATGATACCGCTAAGAACTTCTTAAAGAACGGCACCTACAGAGCATACATCTATGCTGCTAACGGCTCGATCGTTACATTTGGTGACGCTATCGACATTGCAATTGCTGAGTAATACCAAATTATTCTGAATTAGGAGGATATAATCATGAAATCTTATATGAAGCCCGAACTTCAGGTTCGTGAAATCAGAATTTTGGAAAACATTGCCACACCGGCAACTAAAGCTTATGCAGAAATCAGCGGCAAAATCGTTCCGAAAACGGTTTACAGCTCACTGGCTGAAATTGATTCTGCTTCTACAGGTGCATAAGCCTGAATTCTGATGCCCTAACGGGCAAACGAGATTTAACAATAAAACCCACATGGCGCATCCGCACCATGTGGGTTTTTATGTGCAAAAAATGGAACGTGAAATCGACACAATTATATTAAATGGCGTAGGGGCGGGGTTCTACTCCGCCCGTTTGTGTAAAATATTTTCTTTTGTTCAGGCATCGAGAGCCCTGCCCCTACGGCTATTGAATAACCATAACCGTTGGTGTTTGCAAAAGGAATAAATCATCCGTAGGGAACGACCTATGTGTCGTTCCTTGAAAATATGAAAAATGCCATGTAATACCTTGGTGTTTCCTGTTTGATGTTTTATGTTGCGGACACCTCTGCCTTTTTCGTCTTTTTATCTGCCGTAAGCCATTTTCCGCTTTTTTGGCGCAGCAAAAACACGGCCGATTTAATCACCCATTCCAGCGCCATGGCCAGCCACACGCCGTAAATGCCCAATTGAAACGTCCTTGCAAACAAGTAGGCACAGGCAATACGAATGGAAAACATACTAGTGATGGAGGCCGCCATTGTAAATTTTGTGTCGCCTGCACCGCGCATGGCATAGGGCAGTGCAAAAGCCGTGGGGTGGAACAGAATTGAAAAGCCGGTATAAATTCTTAAAATGACGGTTGCGATTTCGGCCGTTTCGGCAGATACATGGTAAAGCCCCACAAGCTGCGGACTGAAAACGACAACCAATATATTAATCGGAACGGTAATGAGGTATTCCAGCCGCATAATGTGCCGCAAATACAGCTTGGTTTGATCAAGCCGTTTTGCACCCATGGTTTGCCCCACAACCGTAACCAAAACAAGCCCTGCACAGGTGTCAAACACATGCGTCAGGGGCGTAATGGCCTTGGCAATGGCATCGGCCGAGAGCGCATATGTACCGAAACCGGCCGAAAGCCGCTGCAGCAGCAATAAGCCGAACTGAAACAGGCCGCTTTCAATACTGTTGGGGATGCCGATTGTCAGCATGGAGGCAGCAAGGCGGCTGTTCCATTCGGGACGCCAAAACTTTTCGACAATAATTAAATGCGGCGTTCGCAATAATTGAATCAACACAAAAATACCGATAACGGCGGCGGCAACAAGCGAGGACAGCCCGGCGCCGAAAACGCCCAAATTAAGCTTGTAAATAAACCAATATTTAATCACTAAATTTAAAAGCGTCATAGAAACCGAGGCAATCATCGGCCTTGTGGTATCTCCGGCGGCGCGATAACAGGCGGTTACCGCATAATACAGCGACATAAAGGGAAGCGTGCAGACCGAAAGCTGCAAAAAAGTTGTGGCATAGCGTTTTACCTCCGGCTCAACGCTGCCGCCCATCCAGGCAATTAAGGGATTTGTGCCCAGCCAAAACAAAAGATTCAGCAAAATGCCGGTCAAGATTAAAATATAAATCAGCAGCTTGGCGCTTTTGCCGGCTTCTTGCTTGTTTTGTGCGCCGATACTGCGCGACACAACGACCGAGCCGCCCACGGCCAAAGCATATAAAATTTGTTTTAAAAGTGCGTTCAGCGGCGAGACGAGTGCGATACCGGCAACGGCTGTTTCGCTGATGTAAACCGACATGGAGACATCCACCATGCTGATAATGCTGATCATACCCTGTTCAATTAAAACGGGCAGCCACATAGAAAATAATTTTTTGTTTGTAAACAGGGCATCCTCCGGCAAGGTAAACGGATTACGCAAACAAATCAAGTCCCTTCAACATTTTTCGGTTAAAGTCCGCAATCAGTATACTTGATTTTGCATCGGGTTGGAATGGTAAAAAATAAAACATATGGACTTTTTTATACTCTTTCGGCATTTTGGGGTTGCGCATCGGATGTCTTTATGATAAGATGAAAATGGGGTGGTGTGGGTATGTTTCAAAGCGATATACGGTTTTGTCTGAAAAATGTTGTTCGTTCTAAAACAATGTTGCACGGCGAGACGACAGACCGTAAATTATGCGGTTTTTATTTTAAACTGAGCGGATTGGTGCACTACACGGTGAACGGTGAGGGCTTTTTAATCGGTAAGGGCGATTTTTTGTTTATGCCGGCTCATTGTCATTACATTGTGGACGGCATTGAACCGGGCGATTACATCAGCATCCATTTTCAATCGGACGAGATGGAGCAATATACGCCCAAGCTGTTTAAGCTTTCGCCGCAGATAGATGTGAAGGAACTGTTTACAGAGATTTGGAAACACTGGATTGCCGATTCCGATAAAAGTACATTTTTATGCTATTCCCTGATGTATCAGCTTTTATTTCACATCGCGTCCGAGGAGGAGCGCGGCTATATGCCGCAGCAGAAATATAATCGCATTGCGCCCTCGGTGCAATATTTAGAGGCGCATTTGTTTGATGAAAAGCTGTCGTTTACGAATCTGCACACCTATTCGGGCGTTAGCTATGTTTATTTTGAAAAACTGTTTAAGGCTTTTTTTCACACCTCGCCAATGCAATATGTGATGCGTAAGCGGATTCACCATGCCAGAAAGACATTTGAATCGGGCGAGTTTGCAACGGTTTCTCAAGTGGCGGCCAATGTGGGGTACAGCGATTCAC
>UQYH01000049.1 GCA_900545185.1 uncultured Eubacteriales bacterium
CCTTGCGAGGACGACAAGCCGGAAGGGCTTTAATTTTTCAAATGAAAGGCATATGGGGTTCGATTCCCTAATGCCTAAAGTGCCATCCTTACTTTGTGTTTTGACGGCTTTTGATAATCCCTTGGTTTTCGGCGATTTTACGCTTGGTTAAGGGATACCAAAATATTAAGATTACGGCAACAATAAAATAACATATGGCCGGGATAAGGGTGGAAACAGTGTAAATGCGCTGCACAACGGCCGGATCCTGCACAATATTTTCGGTGGAGGATACATAGCCGATGATGGAAAGCGCATAGCCGCCCACACCGCCTGCCAAGGCCTGACCGATTTTGCGTGCAAAGGAATAGACGGCATAAACGGTGCCGTCCTCGCGGCGGCCGGTTCGTACCTCCTGATTGTCGATTACATCCGTGATGAAGGCCCAGATTAACAGGTTAAACAGCCCGACACCCAAATTGGCAAAAAAGAGGAACAGGCAGAAGATCCACGGGCTTTGCAAGCGCAGCACAAACAGTAAAAAGAAAATCGCGGAGGAAAACAGGACGGCAATGCCGGCGGCTTCCTTTTTGCCGATTTTTTTGGCAATGGTTGTGCTGAAAGGCGCCAAAAGAAGGGTACAGGCCGTTTGCAAAAGACCTGCCACGCTCATGGCCTCTTTGTTTTTAAAATAATCCATAAACAAATAAAGGTTCATGCTGCCGGACAAAAGCGCGGATAACAGCAAAACGATGGCCGCGGCAATAATCGACCACAGCGCACGGCTGGTGGCCATGCTGCGCAGCGACTCGCCGAAGCTTGTGCTGCTTTTGGCTTTTTGCACGTCAATTCGTTCCGTTGTTAAAGAGTAGCACAGGGAATAGCAAATTAACGCCAGAGCGCCGAAACAAATGACAATCGGCAGAAAACGGTCGCCCAGCACCAGCTGGTTGCCCTGCGTGTCGTGCGTGTAAATGATGAGCGGCACCGCACCGCTGACCAAAACGCCTGCAATGGCGGCGCCGATGGAACGGAAGGTGGAAAGCGAGGTGCGGCCGATGGGGTCATCCGTGATGGCAGAGGCCATGGATCCGTACGGAATATTGATGGCCGTATAGCAAACGCTGCCCCAAAGCAGATAGCTAACATAAATATACACAAGCTTGCCCCAATACGGCAAATTTTTGGCTGCGGGGATAAACATCAAAATACCGGCCAACACAACGGGCACCATCATGCGGCGAATCCACGGCCGAAAGCGTCCGTTTGCGGTGGGACGCGCCGTATCGACAATGCGCCCCATGGTGACATCCGTAAATGCATCCAAAAATCGGGCAAGTAAAAACAGGGTGCCGACAACATCGCCGGCAATTCCCAGTACCTTGGTGTAAAACACCATTAAAAATGAACTGGCCATCATAAAGAAAAAATCGTTACCCAAATCACCGAACAGGTAGCCGAGCTTATCCTTTAAGCCAAATGGTTGGTTGGTCATACAAAAACAGCCTTTCCGGCTCACCGAATCTATGTTTGCGGCCGCCCGATGTGAGCCGTGCGGAGCGGCCTTTGTGTAATCTTTGTTTTAGTTTATCCGATACGCGTAAATTATACTGATTTTTTTAAATTTTTTCGTTTTGGCAATGTGTTTTGCAAGAGCAAGCAGCCATAAATTACATTAATTTTGTTTATTTTCCACGAATTTAAAAGATTTAATTCTGTTTCCTTGACCAAAATAAATTCTTATGATACAATATATAATGAAGTTTTTTTGTTATACTATACATGTACATTGATACAATCATCAGGGAAGGAGCAAAAAAATGGATAAGGAAAAAATTATTACTAAAATTTGTGACTCCGGTATTGTGGCCGTTGTTCGTGCAAATGATGCCGATCAGGCCATGCGGATTGCAGATGCCTGCATTGAGGGCGGCGTACCTGCAATTGAGCTGACCTTTACGGTGCCGGGCGCACATCATGTTATTGAGGAGCTTTCAAAGCGCTACACGCCGGATCAGATTATTTTGGGCGCCGGTACGGTTATGGATTCCGAAACGGCACGTATTGCCATTTTATCCGGTGCGCAATATATTGTAAGCCCTTATTTCAATTTGGACACGGTTAAGCTTTGCAACCGTTACAGAATTGCCTGCATGCCCGGCGCCATGACCATTAAAGAGGTTGTGGAGGCTATGGAGGCAGGCGCCGATATCGTTAAGCTGTTCCCCGGCGAAGCAGGCGGCCCCAAAATGATTAAGGCAATTAAAGGCCCCGTGCCGTATGTTAAATTAATGCCTACGGGCGGCGTGGATGTGGATAACGTTCAGGACTGGATTAAAGCCGGTGCCGTTGCCGTCGGTGCGGGCAGCGCTTTAACGGCCGGTGCAAAAACAGGTGATTATGCGGCCATTACCGCAAAGGGCCGTGAATTTGTAAAACGGATCCGTGAGGCAAGAGGCCTGTAAAACAAAACAGATTAAATAAAATATGGAGGCAGTAACAATGGCTAAAGTAGTTACCTTTGGTGAAATTATGCTCAGACTGCAAACCTACGATCATCAAAGAATGATTCAGGCGCAGGGCTTAGAGGCAAAGTTTGGCGGCGGTGAGGCAAATGTGGCCGTATCGCTCGCAAATTACGGACAGGATGCATATTTTGTAACCAAGCTGCCGGATAATCCGGTTGGCGCTTGGTGCCTTTCCGAGCTGAGAAAATACAACGTTAAAACAGATTACATTGCAAAAGGCGGCGAACGCGTCGGCATTTATTTTGTGGAAAAAGGCGCTTCGCAGCGTGCTTCTACGGTTACGTACGACCGTGCACATTCTTCCATTTCTACCGCACAGCCGCAGGATTTTGACTGGGATGCCATTTTTGACGGTGCCGATTGGTTCCACTTTACGGGCATTACCCCGGCGCTTTCGGATGATGCTGCCGCATTGTGCCTGGAAGCCTGCAAGGCTGCCAAGGCGCACGGCATTACCGTAAGCTGCGACTTAAACTTCAGAAAGAAGCTGTGGACAAGCGAAAAGGCCGGCAAGGTTATGGGCGGCCTGATGGAATATGTGGATGTTGCCATTGCAAACGAAGAGGATGCCGAAAAGGTATTCGGAATCCGTGCAAAGGAAACCGACATCACCTCCGGTGAGCTTTCGGATGAAGGCTACCGTGATGTTGCAAAGCAGCTGGCAGACAAGTTCGGCTTCTCTCATGTAGCCATTACGCTGCGCGAGAGTATTTCCGCGTCTGTTAACAATTGGTCTGCGCTTTTGTATGACGGTAAGGACTACTACAAATCCAAAAAATATACCATTAACATCGTTGACCGCGTAGGCGGCGGCGATTCCTTCGGCGGCGGCCTGATTTATGCATTGCTTGAAAAGTTCAGCATGCAGGATACCATTGAGTTTGCCGTTGCGGCCTCTTGCTTAAAGCACACCATTGAAGGCGACTTCAATCTGGTTGGCGTAAAAGAGGTTATGAGCCTGATGCAGGGCGATGGCTCCGGCCGGGTACAAAGATAGTTTTAAAAGGGCGCGGTCGGCGTTTTGTCGGCCGCGCCGCGGTTTTTTGCAGTACATAAAATCTTTAAGCGGGGAGAAAAAGAATGTATAAAGATGAGTCAATCCTCCTTTCCGATAAAGTGGGGGAAGAATGCGGCGTTTTCGGCATGTATGACAACGATGGCTTTGACGTGGCACGGCTGAGCTATTATGCACTGTACGGCCTGCAGCACCGCGGCCAGGAAAGTGCCGGTATTGCGGTGAACAACGACGGGGTGTTTCTCTGTCATAAGGACTTGGGACTGGTGCCCGAGGTGTTTAACGATTTAATTTTAAACAGTCTGACGGGAACGATTTCCGTCGGCCATGTGCGCTATTCCACCAAGGGCGGCAACCATCGCGAGAATGCACAGCCGCTGGTGAATAAATATGTAAAAGGGACGCTGGCGCTGGCGCACAACGGCAATTTGATTAATTCCGGCGCCCTGCGTGATGAATTGCAGCAGTCCGGCGCTATTTTCCACACAACGATTGACAGTGAAGTGATGATGTATAAAATCGCACAGGAGCGCATCCGTTCACACTCGATTGAACAGGCGGTTTTAAACACCATGGATCATATTACGGGCGCTTATTCTCTTGTGCTGATGAGTCCCCGTAAGCTTTTGGGTGCGCGTGACCCGTACGGTCTGCGGCCTCTTTCCATCGGCAAGATGGAAAATTCGTACGTGCTCTCATCCGAAACCTGCGTGTTTGATAATATCGGCGCAGAGTTTGTACGTGATGTTGAGCCGGGCGAGGTGGTTTGGATAGATCAGGACGGTCTGCATTCCATCCGTCATAAGGATGCGCTTGAAAGAGCCAAAATTTGTGTTTTTGAATATGTCTATTTTGCCCGGCCGGACAGCGTGATTCAGGGCGCCAGCGTGTATGAGGTGCGTAAGGAAATGGGACGCCAGCTAGCACGTGAGCATGCCGTGCCTGCCGACCTGGTATTCGGCGTACCGGATTCAGGCCTGTGTGCAGCGATCGGATATGCCGAAGAATCGGGCATTGCTTACGGCAAGGGCTTTATTAAAAATAAATATATCGGCCGTACGTTTATTCAGCCGACGCAGGCACAGCGCGAAACGGCCGTTAACATTAAGCTGAATGTTTTAAAAAGCAGCGTAAAGGGTAAACGCGTTGTTATGGTGGATGATTCCATTGTGCGCGGCACTACCTGCGCCAAAATCATCCGCGCACTAAAGGATGCAGGCGCAAAAGAAGTACATATGCGCGTCAGCTCACCGCCGTTTATGTGGCCGTGCTATTTCGGAACGGACATCCCCTCGCGCGATGATTTGATGGCAGTGCAATACAGCATAGAGGAAATACGGCAAAAAATCGGTGCCGACAGTTTGGGTTATTTAAGTATGGAAGGGTTGGCGGCGGCTACACGTGATTTAAACTGTGATTACTGCCATGCCTGCTTCTCCGGGGAATATCCCATGGAGGTGCCGGAAAATGTTGATAAATCTGAATTTGAACATAACAGGGAGGGCAAAAAATGAGTATGGCATATAAAGCGGCCGGAGTGGATGTTGAGGCCGGTTACGAAGCGGTTAAGCTCATGAAGGAACATGTAAACAAAACCTTTACCGAAGGTGTTTTATCCGGCCTGGGCGGCTTTGGCGGCCTGTTTGAGCTGGGCAGCGGATATAAAAACCCCGTTTTGGTTTCCGGCACGGATGGTGTGGGCACCAAGCTACGTCTTGCCTTTTTGTTGGACAAGCACGACACCATCGGTCAGGACTGTGTGGCTATGTGTGCCAACGATATTGCCTGTTCCGGTGCAAAGCCCCTGTTCTTTTTGGATTATCTGGCCGTCGGCAAAAATGTGCCGACCAGAATTGCCGAAATCGTAAAGGGTGTGGCCGACGGCTGCATGCAGGCAGGTGCGGCCTTAATCGGCGGCGAAACAGCCGAAATGCCCGGCTTTTATGCGGCGGATGAATACGATTTGGCCGGCTTTTGCGTGGGTGTTGCGGATAAAGATAAAATTATAGACGGTTCGGCCGCAGGTGCGGGCGATGCACTGGTGGGTATTGCGTCCTCCGGCATCCACAGCAACGGCTATTCTTTGGTACGTAAAATTTTTAATTTGGATGCACCCGGTGCAAAGGAGCGTTTGGCAGACCGTCCGGCAGGACTTGACTGCACCTTGGGAGAGGCGCTTTTAACCCCGACAAAAATATATGTAAAGCCGCTGCTTTCGGTGATTGAAAACATCGGGATTCATGCGGTTTCACATATCACGGGCGGTGGATTTTACGAAAATATTCCCCGTATGCTGCCGAAAAATGTGCATGCAAGAGTTGAGAAAAACAGCTTTGAAACGCCGGCTGTCTTTAAGCTGATGGCAGAGACGGCAAGCCTTTCGGAGCGTGACTTATATAACACCTTTAATATGGGTATCGGCCTAGTGCTGGCGGTGGATAAAACAAAGGCCGATGCGGTTGTCAGCCATTTGGCGGCCATGGGTGAAAAAGCCTGGGTCATCGGCGAAGTTGCCGAGGGCGACGGCGAAGTTGAACTTGTGTAGGTGGACGGCATGCAGGAAGAAAAAAAGAAAATTGCCGTGCTGGTATCCGGCGGCGGCACAAATTTGCAGGCGCTTTTGGATGCCGAAGTGCGCGGTGACTTAAAAAGCGGTACCGTATCGGTTGTAATAGCCAGCAAGCCGGGTGTTTACGCGCTGGAACGTGCCGAAAAGGCCGGTGTGGAAGGCATTTGCGTGGAGCGAAAGAGCTTTGCTGCGCGCGAGGCGTATGAAGCGGCTCTTTTAAAGGAACTGGCGGCACGCAGCATTGATGTTTTGGTGCTGGCCGGGTTTATGCTGGTGCTGAGCGAGGATTTTATCAAGCAGTACCCAGATCGAATTATCAATGTACACCCGGCGCTGATTCCCTCCTTTTGCGGAGACGGATTTTACGGCTTGCATGTGCACGAACGCGCACTGGAATACGGTGTGAAGGTGACGGGTGCAACCGTACATTTTGTGAATGAGGTAACGGACGGCGGCGCCATTATTTTGCAAAAGGCCGTGCCGATTCCCGAAGGGATTACGGCAGAGGCGCTGCAAAAGCTGGTAATGGAGCAGGCAGAACATATCCTGCTGCCGCAGGCGGCAGAGCTTTTATGCGCGGGGCGGCTGCACCGCGAGGGCAGACGTGTTGTGATTGATGAAGTATAAAAACAGGCAGAAACGGCATTTTATGTGTGGTTTAACAAGATAGAAGGGACGGATGTTTTATGGCAAAAAGAGCATTATTAAGCGTATCGGATAAAAGCGGCATTGTGGAATTTGCAAAAGGCTTACTGGATTTGGGGTTTGAAATTGTATCAACCGGCGGCACCAAACGCGCGCTGGCTGAGGCAGGTCTGCCCGTGACGGGTGTTTCGGAGATTACGGGTTTTCCTGAATGTTTGGATGGACGTGTGAAAACCCTGCATCCTAAAATCCATGCCGGTATTTTGGCGATGCGTTCCAATCCGGAGCATATGCAGCAGCTTTCCGATTTGGGCGTTGACACAATTGACGTGGTGGCCATTAATTTATATCCCTTTAAACAAACCATTCAAAAAGAGGGTGTCTCGCTGGCCGAAGCCATTGAAAATATCGATATCGGCGGCCCGACGATGATTCGCGCGGCGGCCAAAAACTATCAGGATGTTGCCGTGGTGGTAGATCCTGCGGACTATGATACGGTACTCAGCGAATATAAGACAAACGGCTTTGTCAGCGCCGATACAAAATTTTATCTGGCTTACAAGGTATTTGAACACACCGCAGCGTATGATACCTTAATTTCTACATATTTAAGAAAAACCATCGGCAAGGAGCTGTTCCCGAAGGATTTATCACTGACATTTGAAAAGGTACAGGATATGCGCTATGGCGAAAATCCGCATCAGGAGGCTGTATTTTATAAGGAGGTCGGCGCATGCAGCGGCACTTTGGCAGCGGCCAGACAGCTGCACGGCAAAGAACTTTCTTATAATAATATTAATGATGCCAACGGTGCGCTGGACTTGGTGAAAGAGTTTACCGAACCGACCGTTGTGGCTTCCAAGCATGCCAATCCTTGCGGTGTCGGCACGGGTGCAACGCTGCTTGAGGCCTATCAAAAAGCCTATGAGGGCGACCCGGTTTCTATTTTTGGCGGTATTATTGCGGCCAATCGTGAAATTGACGCGGCAACCGCAACGGAAATGAGCAAAATCTTTTTGGAAATTATCATAGCGCCTTCTTTTTCGGCCGAGGCAATGGAAATTTTAACGAAAAAACAAAATATTCGTCTGTTGGAATTGCCGACGATTGCCGAAAAGCCCGGTTTGAACGATTTTGATATGAAAAAAGTAATGGGCGGTCTTTTGGTGCAGCAGCGCGATGTGGAGCTGTTCCGTGAAGAGGACTGGAGGGTTGTGACGAAGGTACAGCCGACAGAGGAGCAGATTCGCGATATGAAATTTGCCTGGAAGGTTGTGAAGCATGCCAAATCCAATGCCATTGCCGTGGCAAAGGATAACATGTCTTTAGGCGTTGGGCCGGGACAGACAAACCGCGTGATGGCGGCGCGCATAGCGCTGGATTATGCCGGTGAGCGTGCACAGGGCGCAAGCCTTGCATCGGATGCGTTCTTCCCCTTCCCGGATACGGTGGAGGCTGCGGCAAAGGCCGGTATCCGCGCCATTATTCAGCCCGGCGGCTCTAAGCGCGACCAGGAATCCATTGATGCATGCGATCGGTACGGCATCGCCATGGTGTTTGTCGGTATGCGTCATTTTAAACACTAAGAAAATGAATACTCTATATTGCAAAAACGGGAGGACAATATGGAAATAACATTTACGGAGCGTGTGCCGGAGCTATATTACGAAGCGCTTTTAGAACTGTTGGTGCTTTGTGACAATGACTTTTTGCCGCCCCTTTCGGCGCGTACGGGGACGACGCAGAAAAGCTTTGCATCGGGCGGTGACAATGCCGCAAAGCCGGTGGCCTACTGCCGTGAAATTATGGCACAGCCCGGATTTTTGGTCACGGAAAACGGTCGCTTGGCAGCGCTTTTAAGCTTTCGGAAAAATTATACATGCAGCGCTATAGCAGAGGATACCTTCCCCAATGCATATATTTCTACCATTGTGGTGCACCCCGATTTTCGCGGACGCGGCATTGCCAAGCAGCTGTATCATGCACTGATGGAGACGTACCCCAAGGATCGGATTTTTACGCGCACCTGGTCAACCAATGCATCGCAAATGAACATTTTGCCCAAAATGCAGTTTTGTGAGCTTGAGCGGATTCCCAACGATCGCGGCGACGGAATCGACACCGTATATTTTTGCCGCGAACCACAGCAGAAAGGAATGGAATGACAATATGAAAGTATTAGTTGTTGGCGGCGGCGGCCGCGAGCATACAATTATATGGAAGCTGGCGCAAAGCGCACACAAGCCAGAGCTTTTTGCCGCACCCGGCAACGCCGGAATTGCACAGCTGGCAACCTGTGTAGATATAAAGGCAACCGATGTGGAGGGTGTTGTGCGTTTTGCCAAGGAACATCAAATTGATTTAACGGTTGTCGCACCGGACGACCCCTTAATGCTGGGCATGGTAGACCGTTTGGAGGCAGAGGGCTTAAAGGCCTTCGGTCCGCGGCAAAATGCGGCCATTATTGAGGGCAGCAAGGTGTTTGCTAAAAATTTAATGAAGAAATACGGCATCCCCACGGCTGCTTACGAAGTGTTTGACGACAGTGAAAAAGCGATTGCATATTTAAAAAATACAAGCTATCCCACCGTGGTTAAGGCAGAGGGACTGGCGCTGGGCAAAGGCGTTATCATTGCAAATGATTTTGCCGAAGCCGAGGCGGCCGTGCGCGATATTATGTGTGATAAGGTGTTCGGTGCGGCCGGCAGCCGCGTGGTTATCGAAGAATTTTTAACAGGGCAGGAGGTTTCCGTTCTGGCGTTTACGGACGGCAAAAGCTTAAAGCCCATGGTCAGCGCGCAGGATCATAAACGTGCCTACGATAATGACGAAGGCTTAAACACCGGCGGTATGGGTACTTTTTCGCCCAGCAGACTGTATACACAAGCCGTGCATGAGGAATGTATGCAAAATATTTTTATGCCCACCATGGCGGCCATGCACAAAGAAGGACGTCCGTTTAAGGGTGTTTTATACTTTGGACTGATTATGACGAAAAGCGGTGTGAAGGTGATTGAGTATAACGCGCGTTTCGGCGATCCCGAAACACAGGTTGTGCTGCCGCGCCTTACAACCGATCTTTTGGATATTTTTATGGCGGTGGCCGAGGAACGCTTAGAGGAACAACCCATAGAATGGGCGGATAATGCGGCGGTTTGCGTTGTGCTGGCCTCCGGCGGATATCCCAAGGCCTACGAAAAGGGCTTACCCATCAGCGGAATTGATGCGGCAGAGGCTGACCCCGATATAACGGTGTTCCACGCCGGAACGCGCCGTGCAGGGGATCGTTTTGTGACAGCAGGCGGCCGCGTGTTGGGCGTAACGGCTGTGGGGAAGGATTTGGAAGCGGCCATACAAAAGGCGTATGACGGTGTAGCAAAAATTCACTTTGATAAAATGCATTACCGCACGGATATAGGCATTAGGAAATCGAAACCCGATATGGTTTAAATAGGCTAATTTCTTAAAATACTGCGTTAAAAAGCAGCGCTATACGTCAGTATGACCACTGCTTTTTGCCTTGTCTTTTAATAAATTTGCTCTATTTAAACTCTTCGACCTTCCATTTAGAAAAATTATTTGAATTTTCGGTGCGGAGGACGAAGGAAGGCTGACGCCTTGCGAGAACGACAAGCCAAAAAGGCTTTAATTTTTCAAATGAAAGGCATATGGGGTTCGACTCCCTAATGCCTAGGCCGCAAAAAACAAACATTATAGATCCAAGGGGAAGAAGGAACATAGCATTGTACAGAAAAATTGTAGATTTTCATGCTCACGCCTTTCATGACAAAATTGCCGAAAAAGCGGCGCGGAATCTTAATCAATATTACGGGATTCCGCTGGCCGGAAACGGCAGGTTTTGCTATTTGACGCAGAGCATGCAGGAAAATCATATTACCAAAATGGTGGTGCATGCAACAGCCACAAAGCCCGAACAGGTCGAAACCATTAACGATTATGTGGCAGGCCTTGTGACGGAGGATATTATCGGCTTCGGGACGCTGCACCCCGATTATAAGGGGCTTGCGGCAGAGCTTGACAGAATCGAAAGCCTTGGGCTGCGCGGCCTGAAGTTTCATCCGATTTTTCAGGGCTTTGCCATTGATGACCCCGGTATGTACCCCATTTACGAAATGGCAGAGGGACGGCTGCCGATTTTGATGCACGTCGGGGATAAAAATTCCGATGCGGCAACGCCTGCACGCATGGCTAAGGTGCTGGATCGTTTTCCTAAGCTGACCGTTATTGCCGCACACTTGGGCGGATACGGCGAATGGGAGAATGCAAAACGCTATCTGATCGGGCGTGAGGGGCTGTATGTTGATACATCAAGCTCCATCCGCTTTATGCAGCCGGAGGAAGCGGCGGCCATGATTCGGGCACACGGGACGGATCGCGTGTTGTTCGGCACGGATTATCCCTTATCGCTCCACAAGCCGGAGCTTGAAATTTTTGACCGCTTAGGCCTGACGCAAGAGGAAAACGAACAAATCCTTTGGAAAAATGCCTATCGGCTGCTGTCGCTGCCGATGGATTGAGCGGAGAATGTATATGACCGATTATGAGGTTTTGGCGGCGATGGTTTCGCCGCTTTGTTCTTGGTATCAAACAAATAAACGTGTCCTTCCCTGGCGCGAAAATCATGACCCGTACCGTGTTTGGGTTTCGGAAATTATGCTCCAGCAAACACGCGTAGAGGCAGCCCTTCCGTACTACGAGCGGTTTTTACAGGCGCTCCCCACGGTGCAGGCCTTGGCAGATGCGCCGGAGGAAAAGCTTTTAAAGCTGTGGGAGGGCTTGGGCTATTACAGCCGTGTGCGGAACATGCAAAAGGCGGCACGTGTGGTTTGCGAGACCTATGGCGGACACTTTCCGCAGGATGCAGCATCGCTTGAAGCATTACCCGGCATAGGGGATTACACGGCCGGTGCGGTTGCGTCCATTGCGTTTGGCCTGCCCGTGCCTGCGGTGGACGGCAATGTGCTGCGTGTGGCGGCAAGGCTCTGTAACGATGATGCGGATATTATGCAGCCGCAAACCAAAAAACGTGTGAAGGCCGCGCTTTTTGAAGTGTATCATTTGGCAGAGGATTGCAGCGATTTAACACAGGCGCTGATGGAACTGGGGGCGCTTGTTTGTATTCCTGGTGCGCCGCGCTGCACGGCCTGTCCGCTGGCATCAATCTGTCGTGCCCGTGCCGCAGGAACAGAAGGCCTGCTGCCGATTCGTCTTGCCAAAAAGGAGAAAAAAACCGAAAAGCGCACCATGCTGCTGATTGTTTCAAACGGCGCGGTGCTGTTGGTGAAACGCCCTTTAAAAGGGGTTTTGGCCGGTATGTATGAATTCCCCTCGCTGGAAGGACACGCAAACGAAAAACAGGTGGCTGCGGCGCTTAAGGAATTGGGGATTTGCGAACAATCGCAGCCGTTTACGGCAAGCCGCCATGTGTTTACGCACCTGATTTGGGATATGAAAAGCCGACTGGTTTTGACCGAAAAACAAACGGACAGCGGTTTTTGGGCATCGGCCGACAGGCTGGCGCACGAGGTTATGCTGCCCTCTGCCATGAAGCCGTTTTACCGCGCACTGCTGCAAAAAGGGTATTTAAAATGATGGCGGCAGCGGCAAATATCGGCGACGGGGTGCAAAATTAAGAAAAAGATGCTTTACTTTGCGGCTTCTTTGTGTTACAATTAAGGCAAAATAAGATTTTTTTTGAACTGCGGAGGGTTATTATGAGAAAACAACATACACAACATGCGGCGCAAAAAAGAATGTCCGGCGGTAAAAAAGCGTTGCTTACTGTTTTGATTATTGTGCTTTTGGTCATTTTGTTTATGGCGTCGTTTTGGATAACCAGCATGGTGCTGAAAGCCAATCAGCAGCCGAACCTGCCCGATGTACCCGGCGCGTCCCCGACACCGAAGCCGACCTATGAGCAGCTGGAAAAAATGGTGATCGAAAAGGACGAAGAAATTAAAAAATTGCAAGAGGAACTGGAGCGGTACAGAAAGAACGGCGGCAGCACATCCGGCAGCAGTACGGGTTCTTCAAAATCATCGGCCACAAGCAGCAGCCGGGCGACAAAAGCACCATCGGCAACGAAAAAAGCAACCGCACAGCCGACCAAGGCACCGACCCCGGCACCCACACAGGCACCGACCAAAGCGCCTGAACCGGAGGTAACACAGGCACCGGTCAAAGAAACGCAGGATACGGAACCGAGCGGCGGAGCGGAGGCAGAATAATGCAGAGACACATGCTGAAGGAACTGCATACAAAAAGCGAGGCCGAAACGCTTGATGCAGCCGAAAAGCTTGCGGCTATGCTTAGGACTGGGCAGGTCATCTGTCTGTACGGCGAGCTGGGCGTTGGCAAAACGGTGTTTGCCAAAGGGCTTTGCAAGGCCTTGGGTGTAACAGATTATGTCAACAGCCCGACGTTTACGCTGGTCAACGAATACGAGGGGACGAGCGGCCCCGTGTATCATTTTGACTTGTATCGGATTGAAGAGCCGGAAGAGCTTTACGAAATCGGATTTGATGAATATATCAGCCGCGGCACGGCCGTTATCATAGAATGGCCGGAGCAGGGCGGCAATCTGCTGCCGCCGAAACGCTTAGAGGTTAAGCTGACGCGAGAGGGCGAGGACGGCCGGCGGATTACAATAGAGGAGTTTGAGGCATGATTGTATTAGGATTGGACGCGTCATCGGACGCGGCGGCTGTCGGCCTGATGGCGGACGGTCGGCTTTTGTGTGAATATACATTAAACAACGGAAAAAACCATTCCGTTAAGCTGTTGCCGGCCGTTGAAAATATGCTCCGCGATACGAGGCTTTGCTTTTCGGATATTGATGTGTATGCCTGCGGTGTCGGCCCCGGTTCGTTTACCGGTGTCCGCATTGGTGTGGCAACGGTCAAGGGCTTTGCCCAAAGCTGGGAAAAGCCAACGGTGGCCATGAGCAGCTTACAGCTTTTGGCCGAAAACATCCGCGGATTTGACGGCTTGCGCGTGGCTGCGGTTTGCGCACGGGCAGACGAGCTGTATTGCGCGGCCTATAATGCGCAAGACGAGGCGGTGCTGCCGCCGTCTGTACTTACGGTGGGTGAGCTTTCGGCCTTCCTTTCGGATAAAGAGTGCATGACTGTTGGTGACGGCGCGCTGCAATACGAAAAAGAGCTTTCGGGCAAAGGTGTGCAAACGGCCTGGCCGCTTGCGCATACCATCAGCGGCGGCGCGGCGGCAGGACTTGGCTATCGGCTGGCACAAAAGGGGGAGCTTATTTCGTATTGCGATATAGCGCCGATGTATTTGCGCGCTTCGCAGGCCGAACGGGAATATTTGTTAAAACATGAGCATATACAAGTTAAATAAAATCACTAAGGAGGACATCATCATGATTGTTATGGGAAGCGACCATGGCGCTTATGAATTAAAAGGCGTTTTAAAGGCGTATTTGGAATCACAGGGCAAAGAGGTTAACGACTTGGGTGTGTATGACGCAACCAGCGTGGATTATCCCGATATTGCCGAAAAGGTTTGCAATGAAGTGAAAACGGGCAAATATGAATTTGGTATTTTGCTGTGCGGCACGGGTATCGGTATTTCGATAGCGGCCAATAAAATAGACGGGATTCGCTGCGCACTGGTTTTGAATGAATATTCTGCCGCTAAGGCAAAGCAGCACAACAACGCAAACGTCATTGCCATGGGCGGCCGCGTTTTGGGACCCGACCTTGCCAAAAGCATTTTGGATGCATTTATGAATGCAGAATTTGAGGGCGGCCGTCATCAAAACCGCATTGATAAAATTCATGCATTGGAAAAATAAAAAAACGATTCTTTAAAAAGTACGAATTTGTTAAAGGGGGCAATTGTTTTGGTTGAAAGACGTGATAAAATTAATTATTATTTGGATATTGCACAAACGGTATCGGAGCGCGGCACCTGCCTGCGCCGTAACTATGGTGCGATTTTGGTAAAAAATGATGAAATTATCTCTACGGGATACACAGGTGCGCCGCGCTCGCGGAAAAACTGTATTGATATGGGACGCTGCCTGCGCGAAGAATTGCAAATTCCCTCCGGTCAGCGGTATGAGCTGTGCCGTTCTGTGCATGCGGAGGCAAACTGCATTATCAGTGCTTCCCGTCGGGACATGATCGGCTCTACGCTTTATCTTGCCTGTCGTGATGCCAAAACAGGAGAGCTTTTGCCCGATACAAACAGCTGCAGCATGTGCAAACGGCTGATTATTAACGCCGGCATTGCACAGGTTATTGTGCGTGATACGACGGAGGCATACCGCATTATTCCCGTTGCGCGCTGGATCTCAAGTGATGACAGCCTGTTTGAAAACGAATTGCAGACGATGATTGAATCGGAAAAATAGTTTTTTAAAAACATAAAAAGACCGACACTGTTTAGGGGGGCGTAAAACAGTGCCGGTTTATATTCATTGCCGAAGCAATAAATATCGTTTAGTAATTTACGGTGTTTTTCATTTTTAAACGGATGGAATCGGAAATCATGGCAATAAATTCACCGTTTGTGGGTTTACCCTTGTTGGTATCGATGGTATAGCCGAAAATGCCGTTTAAAATTTCTTCGCGGCCGCGGCTCCAGGCCACTTCAATTGCGTGGCGGATGGCGCGCTCCACTCGGGAGGAAGTGGTTTGATAGCTGCGCGCCACCGTGGGGTAGAGCAATTTGGTAATGGAATTAATAAATTCTTTATCCTGAATACAAAGGCTGATGGCCTCTCGTAAGTAGTTATAGCCCTTAATGTGTGCCGGAACACCAATTTCGTGAATCACATCGGTTATAATGGCTTCCAGATTATCCGGGTTGACAGCGGACAAGGCCTGCTTTGACTGCGAATCCGTGAGCGAGAAGTTATTTTCGGCGTGCGAAACAAGGTCGTGATCGACCGATGGCGGTGCTTCGGTCGCAGCCATTACCTGGCGGATTCTTTTTAGCAGAATCTCACTGTCTGCAATGGGCTTAACCAGATAATACTGTGCGCCCAGCTGCAAGGCCTTTACCGTAATATTATCGTGGCTGACGGCCGAAATCATAATATATGCCGGTTTTTTGGCAGGAGGTGTATCTTGCAGCCGCTCCAAAAGCTCTAAGCCGTCCAGACGCGGCATAACGACATCTAAAATAACAACGTCCGGCAGTTTGTCCGTAATTAAATCAAAGCCTTCCAGGCCATCGTGTGCGATGCCGATTGTTTCCATATCGTCGGTCGCGTTGATGTCCTTTTGAATTGAGGTACATAATTGCTTGTTATCATCTATTATGACAACAGAGATTTTTTCCATTATATTTCTCCTCCTTATAATATGTGCCGTAGCAAGTGTTCGATATACCAATATTTTACATTTTTATTTCATTGATGATATTATAACACCAAATGGGGGAGAATTGCAAGCTATATTTTGCCAATAATTGTATAATTTTGGAAGTTCGTAAATTTGTTTCAAAACTGCGGATAAAAATCGCAATAAATTTATAAAAATCAGAAACATTGGACACAAAACGTGTCAAAAAATGTTAGGGTTTATTGTAATAGGTCATTTTG
>UQYH01000050.1 GCA_900545185.1 uncultured Eubacteriales bacterium
CCGTCCGTAAAGCCCGAATGTGTAAGGCAGGCAAATAAGGCTTCATAGTCCTGCGCACCGCGTATCCCCTGCGGCAGCATTTCCACACCGTCAAAATCCGAACCCAGACCGATGCAGTCCTCACCGCCAACATTCATTATATGACGGATATGGCGCACACAGTCGGTTAAATCTACTTGCTTATCTGATAAAAAGGCCGGGTATAAATTCAAGCCAATCACACCGCCGCGCTCCGCAACGGCACGAATTTGTTCATCTTTCAAATTTCTAGGGTGCGCATACACCGAAAAACTGTTTGAATGTGAAGCAAACACCGGTGTGCGACTTGCGCGAACAATGTCCCAAAAACCATTTTCGGAAGCGTGCGATACGTCCACAAGCATGCCCAGACGATTCATCTCGGCTATCACATCGCGGCCAAACGGCGTTAATCCCGTATCGGCTTCTGCCATACAGCCTGTGCAAAGCTCATTCTGTCCGTTCCATGTAATCGTCATGGCGCGCACGCCGCGTTCCCATAGGGTTTGTAAATTCTCTGCCTTAGCCTCCAGTGCATATCCGTTTTCTACTGTCAACATGGCGCCGATTTTGCCTTCGGCAAAAACACGTTGGGCATCCCGTGCCGATAAAACAGGTACAATAGACAGGTTCTTTGCCAATTCACGTTCAAAGGTGTCTGCGCATGCCATACAATCCGCAAACGGTGTTTGGGCGGCATCATCAACCCAAGCTGCAAAAAACTGCAAATAGGCGCCATACTCACGCATACGGACAGCATCCAAATGCAGGCTGTTATTGTACAATTCTCCGCCACATGCCGAAAGCTCCGTCACCGTGTCACAGTGGGCATCTAAAATTCGATAATCGGTTTTCACTGCAAATCCTCCTGACTAACGGTTTTTTGTTACAGAGTAAAGGCATTCGGCAAATGCCGCAGTGCGGTAATTTTTTTACCGTTATGAAGCACCTCAATCACATCAAAGCTGTAATTGGCATCCAGCCCATTCTCTGTAATATATGTATATGCCGCTTTAATGATTTTTTGCTGTTTACTTTTGGTGACAAACTCACAAGGTAAGCCGTACGCTTCGCTTTTTCGTGTTTTAACCTCAACAAAAGCCACTGTTTCGCCCAATTGTGCCACAATATCAATTTCACCGATAATTTTTTCCCCGGCGCGCTGATAATTACATGCTAAGATGTCATATCCATGCTCTTTCAAATACCGGCAGGCAGCTTTTTCACCTGCACGTCCCACTTCATGCGCTGTCATTGTGTTACAGTCTCCCCCAATATCTTTCGCAAAAATGTTTTTCTGTGCACGGGGCAAGGCCCCAATTCTTTCAATAAATCCCTGTGCAGCTGGCTGCCGTAGCCCTTGTGTTTGGCAAAATGATATTGCGGATAGGCCTCCTCCAGTACATCTCTGCAATAATGATCTCTTGCCACCTTGGCCAAAATAGAAGCAGCCGCAATAGACTGACTGAGTGAATCTCCTTTTTTAACGCATTGATTCGGCTGCGGCAAATCACGGCTGATGTTACCGTCAATCAAAATCATATCGGGACGGATGCTAAGCCCCTCAATCGCGCGGCGCATAGCCAGCATGGTGGCGTTTAAAATGTTAATTTCATCAATTGTTTTTTCATCCACGCTGGCAATGGAATACGCAAGCGCCTGTTCTTGAATGACAGGAAACAGCGCCTCCCTTTTTTTATCCGTCAGTTTTTTAGAATCGTTAATTTCCTCCATATAAAATCCGGGCGGCAAAATAACCGCTGCCGCATACACCGCGCCGGCAAGCGGCCCCCGTCCTGCTTCATCCACGCCGGCCAAAAATCGGATTCCGTTTGTTAAAAACTGTCTGTCAAATTCTTCACGCGTCATTTGTATTCTCCTTAGGAAATCAAGCCCGTTTTTTAAGTGAATTTTGTGCATTACTTGTCAGGTTCTTCTAATGTAATGCGTCCGATGGTTGCATTTCTAAATTCATCCAAAACGATTTTCGCCGCACGTTCCGTGTCCGGCTCACCGCCGGATATAATAAACCCGCGCCGTTTGGCAACCGCCTCTAAGGCTTCAAAGCCGTTTGCAAAGCTCGTATCTGCCAATTTATAGCGCGCTGCCACGGCTTCCGGCGCTTTTTCAAGCAGAACCTCCAGCAGCTTGGCCGCCAGTGTCTCGGTATCTAATATATCATCTTTAATGGCGCCGGTAAAGGCCAGGCGTAAACCAACAGACGCATCCTCAAACTTCGGCCACAGTACACCGGGCGTATCCAGCAGATCCAATCCGCCGGATAAATGAATCCACTGTTTGCCGCGCGTCACACCGGGGCGGTCGCTGCTGATTGCCGCGCTGCGCCCGGCCAATCGATTAATAAACGCCGATTTGCCGACATTCGGAATCCCGACAATCATGAGCTTTAACGCACGGTTTTTCATGCCGCGCTCTGCCTGACGTTCAATTTGTGCGGCCAAAAGCCGCCGTACCTCAGCAACAATTGATTTTGTCTGCTTGGCATGAACGCTGTCAAACGTCATGGCCGCAATGCCCTGTGCTTTAAAATACCGCAGCCATGCTTCATTGGCCGATGCATCTGCCAAATCGGCCTTATTTAAAATAATAAGCCGAGGCTTATCGCCGCAAATTTCATGAATATCGGGGTTTTGCGAAGCCAGCGGTGCACGTGCATCACGCAGCTCCACCACTAAATCAACCATTTTCAGGTTCTCTGCAATCATGCGGCACGTTTTGGCCATATGCCCCGGAAACCACTGGATGTTAAACGTATTTTCACTCATTTTCATTCTCCCTTGCCGCTGATAAAAAGCCGCAACAACGCAAGGCAGGCCACCACCTGATAAGGATGGATTGGTTTATCGGGTGGTGGCCTATGCCGCAGCTTTCATTCTTTTATTATTTTGCCTGATCCAAATTCTTATATAACGTGCCGAAGCTAGAAAACGGCGTAACACGCAGCGCCGCACGGCCGACAACGTCTTGATAAGAAATCAGCCCCAGCGTTCGGCTGTCCTGCGAATTGTTTCGGTTGTCTCCCATGACAAAGATATAGCCCTCTGGCACCTCCAGTGGATATTCCAAAGCATGACCCGCACTGCGCAGCTTTTCTTTAATATACGGCTCGTTTTGCACTTCACCGTTGACCAAAACATCACCTGTTTCGGGGTGAATATCAATCGTATCGCCGGGAACGGCAATCACACGCTTAATAATATGCTTACCCAAAGCATGGGATTTGACAACAACAATATCCTTTTCCTTGGGTGTGTAAAACAGCTTGGTAATGACCAAACGTTCTTTATCGTGCAGCGTCGGAACCATCGAGCTGCCCGAAACCTGCACCATTGCAAAAATAAACTGGTTAATCAAAAGCGCCAAAACCACGGCAACGGCAATGGCCTGAACCCACTCGTACAATTCCTTCAGCCAGCTTTCCTTTTCGTTTTCTTTTTCGATGACAGAACGGATTGTTTCGGTATATGCCTGCGCTGCCTGATATTCGGCATCGGTTAAATCGTCATTTGTTTCATTTTCCAAAAGCTCTTCTGTTGTCTGATAGCCTTCCTGCGGCGTCATATTTTTTTGCTCATCCATACGACATGTCCTTTCGTAGACGTGTTTTCTCCGGCGCATATCCGGCCGGGGACTTATCTGCAAATTTTCGTTAACATTAAAAATAAAGAGGGCGCAGCGAGAAAGAAACCGCCGTGCGCTTTTCTCCCCAACTACACCCCTGTGATAAGATTTCCTTATCTTAATTTCTCCTTAACCTTGGCAGCCTTACCGACTCTATCTCTTAAATAGAACAATCTGGCTCTTCTTACCTTACCCAGTCTAACAACCTCAATTTTTGCAATTTTCGGAGAGTTAACGGGGAATGTTCTTTCTACGCCGATACCATAGGAGATACGTCTAACGGTAAAGGTCTTTTGAATCCCGCCGTTTTGCACCTTAATGATAGTGCCTTCAAAAATCTGGATTCTTTCTCTGTTACCTTCCTTTACCTTAACGTGAACCTTAACGGTGCTGCCTATTTCCAGTTCCGGCAGGTCAGTTCTGATCTGATCCTCAGTCAATGCCTTGATTACGTCCATCTTTATCCTCCTCTCTGTGCCAAACGTTCTTACCCAAACAAGTGAGCAGCGGACCGTTCCTTTTTCTTGCACATTCGCTTAATTATTATACTACAATTCTACAAATATTTCAAGTATTTTTTTACCAATCTTTAAATTACATCCAAATGGTTGTCTATCTTTGACTGTATTGCCTCAAGCGTTCCATTTGCTCGTCAAGCTTCTGCATCGAATCGCCCATTGACTTCCAGTCATTCTGCTGTGCCGACTGACGGAATTTGTCATAGCTTTCCAGCAAACTGTTAATTTGGCTCTCTAAGCTATCCAATTCGGCATCGCTCGGCACTGTCACATCGGGCGTCGTATTTTCGGGTTTCGGCGCCCCTTGCGCTTCACCGAACACGCGGCGCAAAGAGGCTTCAAGTGTCGGCTCCATGGCAATGGCGTCACCATAGCCGACAACAATGCGTTTCAGCTCCGGCAGTGATGCGTTGTTTTGCGATGTAATATAAATCGGCTCTACATATAAAAGTGTGCTGCGATACGGCACAACCAGCAAATTACCGCGGATAACACTTGAACCGCCTTGGCTCCACAACGTCATTTCGCGTGAAATGTCGGGGTCGTTATCAATGCGGTTTTCCATTTGCAAAGGGCCGTAAACCGTTTCATTTTTCGGCAACCGATACAACATCAGTTCTCCGTAATGTTCGGGATGATTACGCTGCAGCAAAAGTCCGACCATATTGTGTTTGCCCTGTACCACAAACGGCAACATCAGCACCATTTCATCCTGTCCGTCAATTTCCATAATGTTATAGTACGGCTCCATGGTAATTTCGTTATCCTGATATTTTTCCTGTGCAATGTCCCAAACATCGGCACGGTCATAAAACTGCCCGGCATCCTGCACGTGATAACGCTGATACACTTCTGCCTGCACCTTAAACATATACTCCGGCACGCGGATGTGTGAAGCAACATCGGCCGGCATTGCATGTTCGGCAAAAAGAGACGGATAGATATTGCGGTATGCCTTGGCAATCGGGTCACTTTCATCCGTCAGATAAAACTGCACGTCACCCGTATAGGCATTGACGATAGCCGTAACCGAATTACGCAGATAGTTAATATCGCCGTACGGCTGCGCATAGGGATAGTTTTGCGAGGTGGTATATGCATTGATAACCCAAAACAGTTCTCCGCCGTCCGATACAACCAAATAGGGGTCGTCATCAAACCGTAAAAACGGTGCTACACGCTTAACGCGCTGCAAAACGTTTCGATTGATTAAAATTTTACTGTCGTGATTGATGTTGCCCGAAAATAGCATGCGATAATCGCGATAATACAGCGCGAACATGGCGCGCTTAAACAAACTAAGACGCACACCCGTGTTCCCGTCAAAGGTGTTTTGAATATCCTCAAGACCTTCCGAATAGTCCAGTTCCTGATTTTCGCCGCCGACAATGACATAGTTATCGGTCAGTTCGCCGTAATAAATGCGCGGCTGCGATATTTCGGGCATGCCGCCGGTAGATTTCGGCGGAATATCCTTAATCAAAAATTCCGGCTGACCCTCCGACGTCACGCGGTTGACCGGGCTTGCCACTGCGCCGAAACCGTGGGTATAGCGAAAGACAAGGTTTGCATACGATTTAGCCGAATCATCCACATTATTCTGGTTCATTTCCCGTGCCGCCAAAAAGACAACATTCAGCTTGCCGTCCAGTTCATACGGTGCAACATCCACATCGTTAAAGCTGTAATATTTTCGCAAAAACTGTAATTGATTGTAAGCTGTCAGCGTTGAACCGAAATCGGCAATACGCGTTCCGGCCAGCCATGTATCGTCCTCGTTAATGGCCTCTTGCGAAAGGTTATATTGCGGCACAAATTCCGTTTCCGATACGTGATCCAGCCCAAACGCATGGTTTGTGGCCTCCATGTTATAGGCAATGTAGGGACTTTGCAAATTACGCTCATTCGGACTGACCACAAAGGAATCCACACCGGCCGTTATAGCTGAAGTAACAATAAACAAAACAGGAACAAGCGCAGCCGAAAGCAGTGATAACAGATATTTTTTCAATTTTAAAAAGACAAGCATCAGCACAACAGCTGCCAAAACAATATAAGGCGCTGCCTGGTAATAACGTCGCCAAATACCGGCTTCGGCATATCCGGCGCCAAACATTTCATTTTGTGAACCAAAGTTCGAAAACAGAATGTTTTCTGCCGTAAATTTGTAGGTCAGCATCATCAGTAAAAAGTAAAGAACCAATAAAACCGCCACATGTACAAGTGCCGGGCGTTCCTCCTGTAAAACGCTGTGCAGGCTGCGATGCCCGTTTTTAATAAATACCAAAAAATAGGCCAACGCTGCTGTCAACAGCATCAGCATTAAAAGCGTTTTGCCGCCTGCCGTTAATGCAATCAAAAACGGACGTGAAAAGACATAGTAGCCCACATCCTGCGAAAACAGCGGATCTGTTACGCCAAAGCTTTCGCCGCCTGATGCAAAAAGCAGTTTTTGATACAAGCTGCCGCCTGTCACATTGCCGACAGAAAGCGCCAAAAACAGGCACAGCAAAAAATACGTCCACTTTTTGTGCAACAACGGCTGCGAAAAGTTTTTTACAATTGCAATTCTTCTTATGCAAAATATGTGTACGAGCATCGCTGCAAAAATCAAAACGAAACCAATGGATTGCGTAAGCGCTCGTGCCCAAAGATTTTTCCAAAATATAGACGTATACGCCGGGTTAATCTCCTGCAGCTGCCAGTATTCCATCAAAAGCCTGTAAAGAGGCGATATAACCAACGCCAGCAATACCAAAACGGCCAAAAAAATCCACAGACCTTTATGCTTTTTAGATTTGAATTGCCGCACTGCCTGCTCAAAACCGTGCCGATTATCTCCAAATCCGTCAAAATCATGAAACTGCATATTCTCTCTCCTTATTTTTCAAAAATAAAGGGACACAAAAACGTCATTGTTCGTTTTGTATCCCCCATAGCATGTTTTTACTCTGCCTCGTCTTGCGGAAACAGCGCTTCGGCAAAGCTAGCCGGGTCAAACGGGCGTAAATCGTCCATTTGTTCACCCACGCCGATAAACTTGACACCCAGACCCTGTTCACGCGAAAGCGCTAAAATCACGCCGCCCTTGGCTGTGCCGTCCAGCTTAGTCAGAATTACGCCCGTAATGCCGGCCGCCTGTGCAAAGTCACGCGCCTGGTTCAGTGCATTCTGACCGGTAGAAGCATCCAGCACAAGCAGTGTTTCCGCCGATGCGCCGCCTGTTTCGCGCTCTACGACACGCGCTGTCTTTTTTAGTTCTTCCATTAAGTTCTTTTTATTATGCAAGCGGCCTGCCGTGTCGCAAATGACAAGATCAGCGCCGCGCGCTTTTGCCGCCTGAATACTGTCAAATACAACGGCCGACGGGTCTGCACCCTCTTGATGTTTAACCATCTCGACCCCGGCGCGTTCTGCCCAAATTTCCAATTGGTCAATCGCTGCGGCACGGAAGGTATCGGCCGCTGCCAAAATAACCTTTTTGCCCTGCAATTTATAAAAATGTGCCAGCTTACCGATGGAAGTCGTTTTGCCCACACCGTTAACGCCGATTACCATAATGACAGAAGGCACGGTATCAAGATGCAGTTCCGCGTCCTGCTGCATTAAAATATCGGTTACAATTTCGCGCAGCAAGCCTTTAAGAGCCGCCGCCTCTTTCACACCGCGTTCACGCGCAAGCTCCTTTAAACGCTCTATGATATAGGCCGATGTTTCTGTGCCGATATCGGACATAATCAGCGCTTCTTCCAACTCCTCATATAAATCCTCATCAATTTTGCCTAAAGAGAGCAAAACGGCATCAACTTTATCCGAAATGGCAGCACGTGTTTTGCCCAAACCGGCCTTTAAGCGGCTGAAAAATCCCTTCTTTTCGGTTGCTTCTTCCTCCGCCGACGAAATAATTTCGTCCGATTCGCTGCTTTCTTCCGCTTCTTCTGCCGCATCTGCTTCATTAACATCAAACACAACGGCCTGTGATAGCCTTGCTTCTTCCCGTTCTTCACCTTCCGGCTCACAAGCAGTCTGCTCTATAGCCGTTTCCGGCTCTGCCGTTTTCTCTGCTTCCTGCGTTATATCGGTTTCTTCCGATACCGCCTCGGGCATTTCGGGCAACACATCGGTATTCCGTGTCTCTGCCATCACCTCTGCCAAATCGGCTGCTTCTTCGTTTTCGTGCGCTTCGTCCGCTTCTTTTGATTCTTCATTTAAAAGATGCTCTGCGGCCTCCTCCAAAATCGTTTCCTCAACAGATTTTTGGTTTGATTTTCTTCTGAAAAAATGTTTAAACATAGCGTCACCTTATTCGTTACAAACTTAAAAACAGGGTTTACATAAGCCCAAACGGGTATGATGTTTAAGACAAATCAGCGTCCCTCAATTACATCCCGTTCCGTTTCGTGCTTTTTGGCACGTACCATCAGGCATCTTAACGCATCCTTGGGGTTTTTATCTTCAAATAAGACCTTATACGCCTGCTCCACAATCGGCATTTCAACCTGCATGCGCTGTGCCAGCTTCCATGCGGCTTTTGTTGTGTAAAAGCCTTCTACCACCATTTTCACTTCATCAATTGCCTGTGCCGGTGACATGCCCTGACCGATTAATATACCGGCGCGGCGATTGCGCGAGTGCATACTGGTGCAGGTGACAATTAAATCACCCATGCCCGAAAGACCGCTGAAAGTAAACGGATCGGCACCCATAGCAACGCCCAGACGTGAAATTTCTGCCATACCGCGCGTCATCAGCGCTGCTTTGGCGTTATCGCCCAGCCCGATACCATCCGTTATACCGGCGCACAAAGCAATTACGTTTTTCAATGCGCCGCCCAGCTCAACGCCGACCATATCCATACTGGTGTAAACGCGAAATGTATCGCGCATTAAAATATCCTGTAAGTACTGCGAAACCTGTATGTCATCCGATGCTATAACGTTGGTTGTCGGTAAATCACGTCCCACTTCTTCCGCATGAGACGGGCCGGACATAACTGCCATCACCGCCTGCGGAATTGCTTCACCAATCACCTGCGAAAGACGCCTTTGCGTTCCCTGTTCCAATCCCTTAGATGCATTGACAATGATCATACCTTCCCGAATGTAAGGGGATAGATTGTTTGCTGTTGCGGCACTTGCCTGAGACGGGGTCACCATAAAAACAACCTCGGCATTTTGAGCGGCTTCCTCCAGCGAAGCCGTAAAATGAATCCCGTCAGGCAGCTTAACGCCCGGCAAAAAACGCTTGTTTTCGCCGTCACGCGCCAACGCATCGGCTTCTTCCTGCTGATATGACCAAAGCGTAACCTTATGACCGTTTCGTGCCAGCAAAGAGGCGATTGCCGTTCCCCAGCCGCCCGAACCGATAACTGCAATTTGTTTCATGGCTGTCTACTCCTTTTTATCTTTTTTTGCACCCAGCTTAGATTCCGTACCCGATGTAAGGCGCGCAATGTTGGCTCTGTGCCGATACACCGCCAAAATCGAAATAATCAATGATAACGCAATATAATATGCCGTTCCCGGCTGTAAATTGCCCGCATTAAAGGCAATGACAAAAAGCGGATACAATATCGCGCTGATAATGGATGCTAAAGAGACATACCGCGTTGCCCACACAACCAGGATAAATACGATGACAAGGGCAATGGCAATCCGATAGTCCAAAATCATAATAACGCCCCAAGAGGCCAAAATACCTTTACCGCCCTTAAAATGAAAATAAAGCGGAAAGTTGTGCCCCAAAACAGCGCCCAGCCCGGCTAAATACTGACCGTATAAAGAAAAATCCGCCGCATTGCTTTCCTGTAAAACACCTAAAGAAAGCATCCATCCTGCCGCAAAACGCGCCAAAAGCACAGCTAGAACAGCCTTAAAAAAGTCAAACAAAAACACAAGTGCTGCCGCTTTTTTGCCCAGCACACGCAGTGCATTGGTCGCACCGGCATTTTTGCTGCCTTGTGACCGTATATCAATTCCCATGCATCTGCCGACAATAATAGAGCCGTTAACACTGCCCAGCAGATAGCCAACCAACAAACACCCTAACAAAAACACAATGACCACACCTGTCACCCCTTACTTAATCTGTCCCAAGCGTATACTTACGCCTTAGAACCGCTCTCGCCGCGTTCACGCAAAACAAAGCGCACCGGCGTACCCTCCAGCCCAAAAACACCGCGAATTTGGTTTTCCAAATACCGAATATAAGAAAAATGCGCCAGCTGCTTGTTATTCACAAATACAACAAATGTCGGCGGCGCTGTCGAAGCCTGCGTCATATAGTAAATCTTTAAACGCTTGCCCTTATCCGAAGGCGGCTGCACACGCATGGTTGCTTCGTTTAACACATCGTTTAAGGCACCTGTGCGTATCCGCATGGTGTTTTGCGTGCGAACAAACTGAATCAGTTCAAACAAGCGGTCAAGCCGCTGCCCCGTAACAGCCGAGATAAAAACAACCGGCGCATACAACATAAAGGAAAGACCCTCGGCCACCTTTTTACGGAACTGATCCATCGTTTTGCCGTCCTTTTCCACCAAGTCCCACTTATTCACCGCAATCACGCAGGCTTTACCCTGTTCGTGCGCATAGCCTGCAATTTTGGTATCCTGCTCCGTCACGCCCTCCTGCGCATCAATCATAATCACGCAAACATCAGACCGATCAACGGCGCCCAGCGAACGGATGACGCTGTAATGCTCTACGCCTTCTTCCACACGGCTGCGCTTGCGCATACCGGCCGTATCAATAAATGTATAGTCCTGTCCGTTTTTATGAACCAGCGCGTCAATCGCATCACGCGTTGTGCCTGCAACGTTGCTGACGATCACACGATCTTCACCCAAAATTTTATTAATTAAAGAAGATTTGCCCACATTCGGTTTGCCGACAAGCGCCACCTTAATGGTGTTATCCTCTGCGTCATCGTTTGCATCGACAGAGGGAAACCGCGCCACAACCTCATCCAAAAGATCACCCACGCCAAGACCGTGAATGGAGGAAACAGGCATCGGATCACCCAAGCCTAAATTATAAAATTCATACAATTCAGCCGGCGGATTTCCGATATTATCAACTTTATTGACCACCAAAAGTACAGGTTTGCCCGATTTTTGCAGCATAGAAGCCACCTCGGCATCGGCCGCCACAAGACCGTCATGCACATTGGTCATTAAAAGCAGCACATCCGCCTGCGAAATGGCAAGCTCTGCCTGACGGCGCATGCCCGAAACAATCACATCGTCACCATGCTCAATGCCGCCCGTGTCAATCAATAAAAACTCATGACCGCACCATTCGGCTTCCATATAAATGCGGTCACGCGTTACGCCCGGCGTATCATCCACAATTGAAATACGCGAGCCGACAATTTTATTAAACAGTGTTGATTTTCCCACATTGGGTCTGCCCACAATGGCAACAACCGGTTTTGTCATAGCAAGTTCCATAACCTTTCTGTTACAGCTTAGAATTATACGTTACATAATCGGATTTTATCTTAGCATGACTTTGCGGCACGCAAGACACTGCCAAGAGCCCGTTTAAAAAGCTGTAACCATCATTTTGAATCGGTACTATTTTTGTATGCAGTGCATGTTCAAGCTCTGTGAGCGTTACATCATCCAAAAAAATCGGTTCATCGGATTTCAGCATAGCTGCCGTAATCAGCAAGCGATCCATCATTTTGCCCGAAAGCTGCTGTTTTAAATCGTTGCCGCCCAACAGTCCCGATACCGTAACGCCGCCGCCGAACAGATTGTTTTGAATGGCAACAACCTCTGCATCCAGCTGCGGATATCGTTCCTTTGCCCAATCCACAAGCTTTTGAATAAACGGCTGCGCCAGCACACCGGTTGCCAAAACGGTTTTACCGGGCTTGCCCATTTCGGGCTGCTCGGCAAGCGCCGCCAAAAATTCTTCCTCCATACTGGCTTCCATTCCCACTCCGTTTTCAATCTGCGGAAACCCTTCATAGCACTCTGCCGAAGGCATGGGAATGTCGGCCATCAAATAAAATTCATCACTTAAATATACAAAGCGAGTGCCAAGCCGCTCTAAAAATTGCTGCTGCATGGCCTCTATTTGCATAATAACCTGTGCGGCGCTTTCCTTGGTAAACGGCTCAAGCGGATATAACCCCTCCCGACACCGCGTCAGCCCGACAGGTACAATCGAAACACTGACAGCCAACGGATGAAAGGCCGCCAAATCCTCCAAGGTTTTTGTCAGCTCTGCGCCGTCATTAATGCCCTTGCACAGCACAATTTGCATATTCATTTCAATATCACCGTCATACAGCATGCGGATGTAATCCATCACACGGCCGGCATGGCGGTTTTTCAGCATTTTTCTCCGCAGCACGGGGTTTGTGGTGTGTACCGATATATTCACCGGTGACACACGATATTCAATTAAACGGCTGACATCCTTCGGTAACATGTTGGTCATCGTCACATAATTACCGTATAAAAAGGATAGCCGTGAATCATCATCCTTAAAATAAAGCGATTGACGCATATCGGGAGGCAATTGGTCTATAAAACAAAAAATGCACCGATTGGCACAGCTTTTGGCCGGATCAAAGAGCATTTTTTCAAACGAAATGCCCAAGTCCTCCATATCTTCATTTTCAATTTCAAATGTAATGCGTTCTCCGCTTGCTTTTTGAACTTCCAGCAAAATTTCTTCAGACGCCGTTAAAAACTGGTAGTCTAAAAAATCTGCCACGCGGCGTCCGTTAATGGTGCAGATTATATCGCCCGGCTCGATGCCCAGCTCTTCCGCAATGCTGCCCGGCAACACGCGAAACACCTCAGCATGGTACTGCAAGCTCTTCACCTCCGGCGTTTGCCGCTTACAAAAATAGAGAAGACAAACCGCCTTCTCTATTTGTAAGCAAAATCGAATTACTCAGCCTTAGCGATTACTTCCTTGTCCTTATAGTATCCGCAAGCCTTGCAGACTCTGTGGGGCATAATAAATTCGCCGCAGCGCGGGCAGGCAACAATGCCCGGAACAGCCAGCTTCCAGTTGGCCCGTCTTTTATCACGTCTTGCTTTTGAGGTTCTTCTCTTCGGTACTGCCATGTGCTACACCTCCCATTGGTCAGGCCATTGGTTTTGCAACCGGCCATAATTTAACAATATATTATGCAATATATTTTTTACAAAGTTATCAAATCGATCGCCTAGCCGCGCGGCCAGTTTAAAAGGTCTGCCCAGCGCGGATCAATGACATTCTCTTCGCAAGTGCAGGAATCCTCGTTTAAATTAATGCCGCAGTGCGGACAAAGCCCCTTGCAATCCGGCGCACACAAAAATTTTGTGGGCATCTCCGATAAAATCGAAGGCCAGATCACAGCGTTTAAGTCAACACTTGTGCCGATTAAGGGAATCACTGCGTCACGGTCTGTTACCTCTGCACTTTCACTTGCCAGCGTTTCGGTTACACTGACCTTAAAAGCTTCCTCCAAAGGCTTTGTGCACCGTGCGCAAATTGTCGAAAACGTCCCCTCGGCTTCTGCTTTAAGCTCCAACACACCGCCAATGTTTTCCAGCTGACCGACAAAGCGGCAGTCATCATGAAATTGAATTTCGTCGGTTTGAAATTCTTCGGGCGGAATCAGTTTTCCTTCAATTTGAACGCGTGCGCCGTCTGTTTTTAACAGCTCCTGAACATCAAAAATCACAGCACCCACTCCCCTAAGTATTCATTATACCGAAATATTCCGCTCTTGTCAACCTTTTTTCTGTTTTTTTCATAAAGCTTTGCAAGAATTTTGCATTTTTTCCTCTATTTTCTGCCGTCAAATAAATCTTTTGTGCCCAATTCGCTATACAGCGCCGCCGAAAAAGTAAAAAAGTGCCCCATGGCCATGCATAAGGCACTTTTTAAAATTTTACGGCTCAAGGGTTTCTACCGTAATCGGTTCATCATCTGCCGCATCGCAATTGCGATCCTTCTTTTTAAAGAAGTCGGCAATTTTATCAATCAGGCTCGGTACCTTTTCAATAATGTCGTCTACCGGCGATGCTGCCTTATCAATCGGCATCAAACGGATCTGCCCCTGACCGACAACCATAAAGGCCACCGGCTCGATAACCGCGCCGCCGCCCGAACCGCCGCCGAAGTTTGCATTTGCATCCGGCGCCAGCTGCGAACGGTTTCCAAATTCGCTGCCGCCTGCGCCAAAGCCGAAGGATACCTTCGAAATCGGGATAATCACCGTACCGTCCGGTGCATTTACTGCCTCCCCAACGATTGTGTTAACATCCACCATTTCTTTAATACTGCTCATGGCGGTTTCCATTAAACCTCTGATAGGATGTTCTGCCATTTTTAAACACCGTCCTTTTTAATTTTCTGTTGTAAGCTTATGCTGTATAGACTTTACCAATTTCAGCGTTTTCATTCCCAAACGCAACATAGACGCAGGCCGAAACCTGAATGTAAGCTTCATATGTATACGCATAAAGGATCGCTGAAAATCGGGGTATACCTTTAATGTTTTTTTCTGCACGCCCAAGGCCGAATCCAAAACGCGCAAAACCAGCGTCCCGGCCGTCCAGACTGCGCCGTTTAAAAGCCCTGTCCGTGCAGGATTTGTTGTACCGTAACGGATTGTAAAGTAAACTTCCCTGCATGTTAACTTCTCACGCAGTTCTGCCAAAAGACTTTTCACCTCCGGCTTTACTTCCCCGTATAAACGATATAACGATTTTGAAAACTCTATAAATCGTTTGGGCGTGAACTCTTTTTCTGCTTTTTTTATGTCCGTATCTGCCGCTTTTTCCGCCTTTTTTTCTTCTTTGGAAAGCGGAATTTTGACGGTGATCGGAATCCCCAAAACACGAAACCGCAGCTTGCAGGTTTGCTGCCCTGCCTCATGCAGAATATCTGCACCGACGTCAAGCGGTGTCAACAGCAAAAGCAGCAACAGCAACAAAACGCCGCCTAATATGGAATAAAGCAGCACAATACCACCTCAATCCTCCGAGATACTATCAGTATCCCCCGCTTCTTCATCATTTATACCAATTGTTTCCGGATCCGGCAGCCCCGAAAGCGAGGAAAGACCAAACGCACGCAAAAACTCTTGTGTTGTGACGTATAAAATCGGCCGTCCGGGTGCATCCAGCCGTCCGTGTTCTTCAATCAAACCCCGTTCAATCAGCTTATTGACCGGTCCGTCTGAATTAACGCCGCGGATAAATTCAATGCTGGAACGCGTGACCGGCTGATGATACGCCACCACCGCCAGGGTTTCCAGCGCCGCAGGAGACAGGTTTTGCTTGCGCTTCGGTTCTTTTAATTTTTGTATGTATGCAAAAAAACGTTCCGATGTGCAAAGCTGATAGCTGTTCTCCAGCTGCAAAACGCGCAAGCCGCGTCCGCCGTTTTCATATTCCCGATTCAGTTGGTCTGCCGCCAGTGCCACGGCTTCCTCTGTCAGTTCCATAATTTCAGCCAGCTGATCAAGCGGCACACTGTCCCCGGCCGCAAACAAAAGGCTTTCCAAAAGACTGCAAGGGTCAAAATTCATTGGTAATCTCCCCGTCTTTAATTTGTGTTAAATAAATGTCCTTGCCGTTTATTTCCGCCGTCACCATATTCAGGCGAATCATTTCCAATATAATCAAAAAGGACACGACAATTTTCGGTCGGGAGTCAAGCCCGTCAAACACCTTGTAAAACGAAACGCGCCCCTTCCCCGAAAGTCTGTTTTTTATGTAAGATACGCAATAAGCGGATGATACCTGCTCATGACCGCCGATACCCACAAAAGATGTTTTGGGCGGCGGCGCTTTACGTTCTGTTTTTAACAAGACCTCTGCCAGCGCACCCACCAAAAGCTCCACATCAAAGGCCTGATTGCTGTAATCGGGTGCAGCCTTGGGAATGTCGTCCGGCTCTTTAAAAAATAAAAGCCGTCCATCTCCCTCATGCTCTTTTAAATAGCCGGCAACCGCCTTTGTTTTTTGGTATTCAAGCAGCCGATCTGCCAAATTTTTACGCGGATCCTCTTCTTCCTCTTCATGGCGCGGCAAAAGCATTTGCGATTTAATATATAAAAGCTCTGACGCCATAATGAGAAACTCGCTGGAAAG
>UQYH01000051.1 GCA_900545185.1 uncultured Eubacteriales bacterium
AAAATTTTGTACAAACTGCTTAGTTTTTTGCAAAAATGACAATCAAACCCGTACTTTTATAACAATTTTTGTCACGGGACAAGCCGTGCGGCACAGCTCTTTGGGGCGGTGCAAATCTTCGGGATAGAAAATGGCAAAGGTACCGGCCTCAAGCTCCAGCGGACTTTTGGTCGGCGCTTTGTATAAGTAGCGATCCTTCGCTTCGTCAAAGGCTTCGCCTTCGGGCAGATTGCCGATGGTATCCCACGCGATAATTTCCGCACCGGCATGAACAAACTGAATATCAATGTACTTTTTGTGTGCCTCCCACTTGGTTTCCTCGGCAGGGATGGTATCGTACTGCTGCACCAGGGCATAAACGTTATCGCCGTCCAAATCATAGCGGCCGACGGGCGGCAGCTCTTTTTGCGCATCCTCTAAAAAGGCAAAAGCCTTGGCAAAACCGGGGTGCAGCTGCGCATAACGTGCGCTGTTTTGTAAAACGTCTAAAATCATGGTAAACATCCTTTCGTTTGTAAATGATATCGGTCAAACACAGACCGCATAATATTTCATGTATATCATACTACATTTTTAAGGAAAAGAAAATAGTTTTTTTGGAACAAATAATAAAAATTGATTTCGGAATTTTGCTACACATTTTTATTGAATTTTTAATCATTGTATGATACAATAGAATAGTAAGAATGTCAAAAAAAGCACCGAGAGGTTTTATATGATGCAACCCAGAACATTGGCACTGCAAATTTTATATGATATTGAAGTGCATACGGCCTATGTGAATATCAGCTTTCAGACGCATACCGAGACTGCCGGCCTGGACGGACGGGACACGGCCTTTGCCAAGGAACTGGTCTACGGCGTTACCAAGCATAAGCTGACGCTGGATGCGGTGATTGCGCACTGTTCGAGCGTGAAGCTGAAAAAACTGGCACCTTATGTGCTGTGCATTTTGCGTATGGGGCTGTATCAGCTGTTTTATATGGATAAGGTGCCCACTAGTGCGGCGGTGAACGAATCGGTTAAGCTGGCGGCCAAATATGCAGGCCGGTCACGCGGATTTGTGAACGCGGTTTTGCGCCGCGCCGCACGGGAGGGGTTGCAGCTGCCGGAGGGTGAGAGCGCCGAAGCGCTTTCCGTACGGTATTCCTATCCGCTGCCGCTGGTGTATTGGTTTACCACACAATTCGGTGAAAAAGAGGGTGCGGCGCTGCTTGCGGCCGGAAACCAAACGCCGCCCTTGTGCATCCGTGTGAATCCGCTGAAAACCACACGAGAAGCTTTGCAGGCGCGGCTGGCGGAGGAAGGCATTGAAGCACGCTGCGCAGCGTGGTGCGATACGGCGCTTTTGCTCAGCGGCGGCCATGTGCAGCAATCGGCGGCATACCGTGAGGGACTGTTTACCATCCAGGATCAAAGCGCGCAGCTGGCAGCTTTGGCGCTTTCGGCGCAGCCGGGCGATTGTGTGTTTGATGTGTGCGCCGCACCGGGCGGCAAAACCACACAGCTGGCAGAGCAAATGGAAAACAGCGGCACGGTTTACGCGTGGGATTTGTATGAAAAACGCCTTAACTCCGTTCGAAATACGGCCAAACGGCTGGGCATATCCATTATCCAAACGCAGACAGCCGACGCACGTACGGTGCTTTTTCCCAAACAAGCCGATAAAATCTTGGCCGATGTGCCCTGTTCGGGGCTGGGCGTTGTGCGCCGTCGGCCGGACTTGAAATATAAGGATGCCTTAACCGAATTTGCCGCGCTGACCGAAACACAGCTGGCTATTTTGTGCCATGCGGCCGATGCACTGAAGCCGGGCGGTGTGCTGGTATACAGCACCTGTACCGTGAATCCGGCCGAAAATGAGGGTGTGATTCATTCGTTTTTGGAAATACACCCCGATTTTGCGGTCGGCCCGATTGACAATCCGCACATTACGGGTGCGGCGGCCAAAACGCTGCAATCCGGCATGGGAACGCTTTACCCGACAGAGGAGGGCGGCGACGGATTTTTTATTTGCCGGTTGACAAAGCGTGCCGACACAGAATAGGCATTGGGAGGACGACAAGCCGGAAAGGCTTTAATTTTTTAAATGAAAGGCATATGGGGTTCGATTCCCAAATACCTAGGCACAAGTTATGGTATCCGAACCCGCTCAAAGCGCCGAAAAATCAGCCTTTTCTGTGTTGTCAGTCTTGCCATACGTCAGTATGGCTGCGCCTTTACGCCTTGAAAAGTCAAGATTTTTCGGATATCACAACTTGTGCCTAAGGAGACGTTATGCAAATCAAGCAGGATTTATATGCCATGTCGCCGCAAATGCTTTCGGCTCTGGCCGAAGCCATGGGCGAAAAGCCTTTTCGCGGACGGCAGATTTTTGAATGGCTCTACAGCGGCCGTGCCGCTTCGATAGAGGATATGACAAATCTTTCAAAGGCCTTTCGGGCAAAACTTTCGGGAAGCTGCCGTATGGAGCTGCCAAAGGTGATCGCGCGGCAGGTTTCGCGTGACGGAACGGTGAAATACGCCTTTTCCCTTGCGGACGGCGAGGTGATTGAAAGTGTTGTGATGGCCTATCATCACGGACACACGATTTGTGTATCCACACAGGCAGGCTGTAATATGGGTTGCCGCTTTTGTGCAACAGCCGTGGGCGGCAAGGCAAGAGATTTGACCGCCGGAGAAATGCTGGGACAAATTTTGGCGGCGCAGCGTGACTTATCCTGCCGTATCGGCAACGTTGTTTTAATGGGCATGGGTGAGCCGCTTGATAATATGGAGCAGGTTCTTTTATTTATGGAAATCGCCAACTGCAAAGACGGGCTGAATATAGGCTATCGGCATTTTACGCTGTCAACCTGCGGACTGTGCGACAAAATAGAAGCATTGGCAGACAGAAAGCTGCCCATTACCCTATCCGTTTCGGTTCATTCGCCGTTTGATGCGGAGCGCAGCGAAATGATGCCGGTGAACCGAAAATATCCGCTGGCGCGGCTTTCGGCGGCGCTTTTATACTATCAGCGCGCCACGGGGCGCAGAATCAGCCTGGAATATGCGCTGATTCAGAACAAAAACGACACGCCGGCGCATGCAGCCGAGCTGATGCGTGTGTTTGACGGACTTTCCTATCACGTGAACGTGATTCCCGTCAACCCGGCAAGAGAGGGTTTTGCCAGAAGTGACAAGGCACATATTAAACGCTTTTTGGACTATTTGACATGCCGCGGCATAGCGGCCACCGCACGGCGCGAACTGGGCGCCGACATTAATGCGGCCTGCGGTCAACTGCGGCATAAGATACAGAAATAAATCAGGAACAGGAAATTGAGGTGATACCATGTTTAAGTGGGGAGGTTGTACGGATGTGGGTCAAACGCGCCCGATTAATGAGGACGGGTACTACATTTCGGAATACAGCGAGGCGCTGGACGCGATGTATGCCATGGTGGCAGACGGCATGGGCGGTCACAGAGCCGGAGAGGTAGCCAGCACATTGGCGATTCGAGAAATCAGCGAGGTGATTAACCAGGGCTTTTCATCGGATATGACGGTAGCAAACAGCAAAGAGCTTTTGGCCAAAGCCGTAAAACGCGCCAACCGCGTGATATATGATAAAAGCATGGAGGAAGTAGGCTGCCGCGGCATGGGCACAACGCTGACGCTGTGCTTTGCCTATGGGGATAAGGCCATGATTGCACATGTGGGCGATTCGCGCGCCTATCTTTTGCGCGGTGGCGTTTTGCACAGAATTACGGCAGATCATTCGCTGGTGCAGGAGCTTCTTTCAAGCGGACGGATTACCGAAGAGGAGGCCGAGCACCATCCGCAAAAAAATGTGATTACCCGTGCGCTGGGCACGGATTCGGATGTGGAAATTGATTTATATGAATTTACGCTGCATGCAGGCGATATGATTCTGCTCTGCACGGACGGTTTTTCTAACATGCTGACCGATGCGGAGATTAAAAAGCTGTTGCAGGACGGGCAGAACACAGCGCCCGACCGATTGGCGGAACAGCTGGTGACGGCGGCTAACCTTGCCGGCGGCTACGACAATATCACGGCAGTACTTTTGACCAAAGAATCTGGATTGCGCTGAAAGGATTGAGAATATATGGTAAACGGAAAAGTAATCGGAAATCGTTATGAAATAGTCGAAACCATCGGAAAGGGCGGCATGGCCATTGTGTATAAGGCCAAGTGCTTAAAGCTGAACCGTTATGTAGCTTTAAAGGTGCTGCGCCCCGAATTTCGTGAAGATAAAGATTTTATCACGCGGTTTAAGGCAGAGGCTCAGTCGGCGGCCAGCCTGTCGCACCCGAATATTGTATCGGTTTATGATGTCGGTCAGGACGGCGACCTGAATTATATTGTGATGGAATATGTTGAGGGCGTAACCTTAAAGCAATATATGGATGCCAAAGGCGTTTTGCCCTGGCGTGAAGCGGTGGACTATACCGCGCAGATTTGCGCAGGTCTTGAACACGCCCATAAAAACGGCATTATTCATAAGGATATTAAGCCGCATAATATTATGATTACGCGTGAAGGCACGCTGAAAATTACAGACTTCGGCATTGCCAAGGTGATCAGCTCCAGCACCATTACAACGGGCAACACCACCATGGGCAGCGTACATTATTTTTCACCGGAGCAGGCGCGCGGCGGTTATACGGACTATAAAACGGACATTTATTCGCTGGGCGTTGTGCTGTATGAAATGGTAACGGGTCGCCTGCCGTTTGACGGTGATTCGGCTATTGCCATTGCTATGCAGCACATTGAAAAAGAACCGATACCGCCGACCGAGTTAAACCCCGATATTCCGCAGTCTTTGGAAAATGTGATTCGCAAGGCTATGTCTAAAGAACAGGCCATGCGATATGATTCTGTGACCGAAATGATGCAGGATTTGAAAAAGGTTTACACCGGCAGCACGGTGGATTTTGACGAGCAGGCCATGAACGGTGCTACCGTGATTACACCGCGTGTAACCGGCTATCACGGGGGCGAAATTCCCGAAGAGCTTATGGGCAAAAAAGGGAAAAAGAAAAAGACCGAAGCCGACCATAAAAAAGATGTGCTGGGCATTGTGGCCGGTACGCTGACGGGTTTGGCGGTTGTGATCATCTTGTTCTTAGTGGGCTATCACTTTTTAGGGCTTGCCGGTGTGGATGAAATTGAACTGCCGAACTTTGAAAACAAAACGGTTGAAGAAGCCAAGGAAATGGTGATTAACAGCAAGCTGGAAATTGTGATTGATAAAGAAGAACAGAGCGAAACCGTTGAGGCAGGCAAAATTATGTCGCAAAGCCCGGCGGCCGGTAAAATGGTGAAGGAAAACGCCAAAATCAAGGTGGTTGTCAGCAGCGGCCAGGGCGAGTTCCCCATGCCGGATTTGCAGAACAAAAAACTTTCGGATGCGCAGCGCATTTTGAATGAAAAAAATGTAGCCAGCATCTCTACCGTGGGTGAGCCGAGCAATACAATACCCGAAAATTATGTGGTGCGTCAGGTGCCGTCGGCCGGAACGTACATTGACGGCGCGACCTCCGTTACCATTTATGTCAGCACGGGTAAAGAACAGGTGACGGCCGTTGTGCCCAACATGCTGGGTGATACGGAAAGCGAAGCCAAATCAAAGCTTTTGGATGCAGGCCTTACCTGGGGTCATATTGTAGAAGCGGAAAGCGCTAAGGCAAAGGGCACGGTCATTTCGCAGTCCATTCGCGCAGGGGTTGAGGTGAAGGAAAAAACCAGCATTGATCTGAAGATCTCCTCCGGCAAGAGCACAGCGGCAACCGAAGCGCCGACGCAAACCAAGGCGCCCTCTGCCACCAATCCGCCGGCTGCCACCAATCCGCCGGCAAGCGATGCTCCGGCAGCCTCCTCTAAGCCTATTGTTATCGGGCCGCCGAACGCCGGAGGCGGAGAATAAAGCATATGCTGACAGGAACAATCGTAAAAGGAATCGGCGGTTTTTACTATGTGAAAACCGAGGAGGGTTTAATTGAATGTCGTGCACGCGGACGATTTCGCCGCGCCGGAGAAAGCCCGATGGTGGGCGACCGTGTGCGGATTGTTCGTACGGCGGAGGATGCGCAAAAGGGCAGTGTGGATGCCATACTGCCGCGCAAAAATATGTTTATCCGTCCGCCCGTAGCCAATATTGATCAGTTGATTATCACCATAGCGGCGGCCAATCCGGAACCGAATCTGCTTTTGGCCGACCAACTGGCCGTGACGGCCGAAGCCATGGGCGTGCATCCCGTGATCTGTGTGAATAAGCTTGATTTAAACGAAGAAGGCGCACAGACCATCGCCGGGATTTATCAAAAAGCAGGCTATCCCGTTTTGCTTGTCAGCGCAAGGGAGGATGTGGGCACAGAGCAGTTGAAAGCCGTTTTGCAGGACAAAATTACGGCTCTTGCCGGTAACTCCGGCGTGGGTAAATCCAGCCTGCTGAACTGTTTAAACAGTCTGGAGCTGGAAACGGGTGATGTAAGCCGCAAAACGCAGCGCGGACGGCACACCACACGCCATACCGAATTGTTTGAACTGCCCTTTGGCGGCTATGTGTTTGATACGCCCGGCTTTTCTTCTTATGCGGCAGAGGGGCTGCGTCCCGAAGAAATGGCCTCGCTGTTTCCCGAAATTGCCAAGGCAGAGGGCGGCTGCCGTTTCAGCGGCTGCGCACATGTGGCAGAACCGGGCTGCTCGGTCAAAGAGGCCGTGGGGCGCGGCGAAATTGCCCCATCGCGCTATGAAAATTATTGTGCATTTTATCAGGCTGCCAAGGCGGCCAAAAAGTGGAAATAGAAAAGTATATTTTTACAGAAAGGTTTGAAACAACATGTCTTTTAAGCTGGCGCCGTCTCTTTTGGCGGCCGATTTTACAAAACTGGGTGAGGAAGTTGCAAACATTGAAGCAGCCGGTGCGGATTATTTGCACCTGGATGTAATGGACGGCCACTTGGTGCCGAATTTGTCCTTTGGTATTCCGGTGGTGGAATCCCTCAGAAAGACAAGCAATATGGTGTTTGATGCCCACCTGATGATCAGTGAGCCGCACAAATATGTAGAAGCGTTTGCCAAAGCAGGCGCCGATATTATCACCATTCATATTGAATGTGACAGCGACATAGACTATACCATAGACAAAATTAAATCATTGGGCAAAAAGGTTGGCTTGGCGCTGAACCCGGATGCGGACTTAGAGCGTGCCAAACCGTACTTTGACAAAATTGACATGCTGCTGATTATGAGCGTTTATGCCGGTTTCGGCGGTCAAAGCTACATATCGGACGTGAATACAAAAATCAGCGAAGCGCGCCGTCTGCTGGGGCCGGATTTTGATATTCAGGTCGATGGCGGTGTTTATCTTAAGAACGTACACATCCCGGTGGAGGCAGGCGCAAACGTGATTGTGGCAGGCAGCGCGGTGTTCGGCAGCGATGACCCGGCACAGGCCGTACGCGACTTTAAGGCGCTGTATCGGTAGAAAGACGAGGGCTTGATTCGAAAAGAGACGTACAAGGGAGAGACGTACAAATGAGAGCAATTGTAATAGCGGGCGGCACGGTGGCCGAGCCCGCTTTTTACAAGCCGCTTGTTTTGGCAGATGATTTTATTATCTGTGCCGACAGCGGCTATATTCACGCAGAAGCAATGGGGCTTAAACCGAACCTTGTGATCGGCGATTTCGATTCTTCGTCGCAGGTCGGTGTGCCGCATGATGTGCCGCGCATTGTACTGCCGGTGGAAAAAGATCAGACCGATCTGCATGCGGCCATTTGCTATGCCATCAAGCAGGGCGCAACCGAAATTTTGCTGTTCGGTGCGCGCGGCACAAGGCTGGATCACAGCTTGGCTGCCGTTTCGCTTGTGTATATGGGTCTTATGCAGCATGTTACCATCCGCATTATAGACGAGCATAACGAGCTTTTTATGTTTTGCGGCAGTGCGGAAATTCAAAAACGGCCGGGCTGCAAGCTTTCGTTAATGCCGCTGACGCCCGTGACGGGGATTCGTACCGAAGGGCTTTATTACAGTGTGGACGGCGCAGGCATGGACTGGGGCAACCCCTATGGTGTGAGCAATGAATTTGCGGCTGATGCGGCACGCGTTACAATAGAATCCGGCGTCATGATGGTCATCATCAGCCGTGACTGAGTGTAAAGAATCTGAAAAAAGGATGAATGACCTATGGAACAGTATATGTGTTATGTTTTGTTTGTAATCGGCTTGGCGCTGATTATTAAGGCAGGGGATTGCTTTGTGGATGCGGCCGTGTGGGTCGCACGTGCCACGGGGATTCCGAACATCATCATCGGCGCAACGCTGGTCAGCCTTTGCACAACCCTGCCGGAAACGGTGGTTTCCTCCGTCTCGGCCGTCAAGGGCTTATCGGATATGGCCTTCGGCAACGCCTTTGGCTCTATTGCATTTAACACGACCTTTATTTTGGGGCTGACATTTTTGGTTTCGCATCCGCCGATTCATGACCGCAGCGGCTTTGTAAAAAACACGATTTTTCTTTTGCTGCTTTTGGTGCTGACTAATCTAGTCTTTTGCTTTGCAGGTGAGTTTTCGCGTCTTTTCGGTCTGCTGCTTTTGGGCATTTTGGTTTTATACATGGTGTTTAATGTTATGACGGCCAAGCGCGGCGGTGAAGAAAACAGGACGGAAGCGGTGGATAAAAGTGCGCGTGCGGCCTTTCGAAATATCGGTATGCTGCTTTTGGGTGCTGCCGGCATTACCATCGGTTCCAATCTTTTGGTAACAAACGGGGAACTGATTGCCAAAAGCCTGGGTGTTTCAGAGCTGATTATCGGGCTGACGATTACGGCGCTCGGTACCTCGCTGCCGGAGCTGGTGACGGCGATTCAGTCCATGCGTAAGGGCGCGCATGATATTTCCGTCGGCAACATCATCGGCGCGGATGTTTTAAATATCCTGCTTGTGATGGGGCTTTCCTCTACCATCCGCCCGATTCGGCTGCAAAGCTTTGAATCGGCCGTTTTCAGCATGGCGGTTTGCTTTGTCATCGGCGCGGTGGTGCTGTGGTTCGGCCTGTTTGAAAAAAAGAATTTTACACGCACAAACGGCGTGATTTTATTGAGTATTTACGTGGTATATATTACCATTAATGTAATGTATTTCAGTTAAAAACAACTGATTGCATGTATATGCAAAAAAAACATTGACAAACAAATTCCGACATTATATAATAAAAGTGCAGGATTTGTTCAGTCACTGGATTAATTTGAAAAATTCAGGGAGGCGCAGAATGGAAGCACGGGGCAAAACCAGTCAGCAAATGATAAAGGATGCGAACTTGAAACTGATTTTTAACTTAATCGGTGAAGAGGAACCCATCTCCCGCGCTGACCTGAAAAAAATAACCGGCCTTTCGGCCACAACCGTTTCGGCACTTTGCGAAGAACTGCTGGAAAAAAATCTGATTGTGGAAACGGGCGTTAAAAAAAGTGCGACCAGCGGCAGAAAGGCAATTTTACTGAGCATTAATCCAAACGGCGGCTATTTTTGCGGCGTTGAATTGGCCTCATCCTTAAAGCTTGAGGTGTACGATCTGAATTTTCGCCGAATTGCATCTGTCAAAGAAAAGGTGCAAAACTGGCGGCAGGTTTCCGGCCAAATTGTATCGATGCTGCAGGGTCTTTCGGGGCAGCTGGCGCAGCACGGACAGCTTTTGGGGCTGAGCGTGGGCGCACCGGCCACCATTGATACGCAAAACCGCCGCATCCTTTCTTCTACGGTGCTTGACCAGCGCGCAACGGAAGAGGATATTGTTGCGGAGCTTGAAGCGGCTCTGCCCGATATACCTATTTTACTTTGTAATGATTCCAGCCTGATTGCTTATGCCGAAAAGGAATTTGGCAGCCATGTAAGCAATTTGGTTTCGATTGATATTTCCGAAGGTGTCGGTTCGGGTATTGTGATTGACGGCGGCATTTATGCCGGAGCCGGCGGCATGGCAGGGGAGTTTGGCCACGTGAGTGTGGATTTAAACGGCCCGAAATGCAAATGCGGCAGCTTTGGATGTTTAGAGTCCATGGTGAGTATTCCGGCCGTGACAAAGCGGATTTATGCCGCAACCGGACGGGAGCTGACGCCGTGCGAGGTGCAAAAAGCTTGTCGGGAAGGGGATAAAGTGCTGCAGGACATTTTAAACGACACGGCACGCGTGCTCTCCTTTGGCATTAACAATCTGCTGAATTTGCTTGACCCGGAGATTATTGTTTTGGCAGGCGAGATTAAGGACTTTGGAGATGCGCTTTTATTGCCGCTTCGGCAGCTTTTGGCCGAAAAAGCCTTACCCGGCAAACAAATTCCCGTGCAGTTCTCCTCGGTAGAGGGAAACGCCGTAACACTGGGCGGCGCGCGGTATGCATTTGATGTGCGGTTTCAGTAAAAAGAGAAAGCAAACCGTATTGTGAGCACGATGTTTTTTGGATGGTATACACGTGAAAAGACTTTGTAAGGGTCGGCATATTGCCTTGCGCAATAGGCTTTGTGTATCTTGGGCAACAATTTGTTAGTCCAGTGGATTTATTAATGTAAACGGACGCGTTCGGCGCGTTCTACATAAAAAAGTAAGTTAAAAACAAAATTATTTTATGAAAGGATGTAACACAATGAAAGACGAAAAAGTTGTCATGAATGGTGCGGGCATCGAAGAAATCGGTTTCCCGATGTGGCCGCAGTTTGCTCCCGAAACCTATGAGGATGTTTTAGAGCCGCTTAAGACCGGTAAAGTAAGCTACTGGACAGGCAAAAAGGGTATGGAATTTGAAGAGGCTTGGGCAAAGTGGATTGGCGCTAAAATGGCCATCTCCTGCACAAACGGTACGGCAGCACTGCACATTGCCATCTCCTGCCTGGGTATCGGCCCCGGCGATGAAGTTATCGTTCCTTCTTACTCCTTCATCGCATCTTCTTTCTCTATTGCACAGGCCGGTGCCATTCCGGTATTTGCTGATGTTACCGATGATCACACCATCGATCCGGATTGCATTGAAAAGCTGATCACCCCCAGAACAAAGGGTATTGTTGTTGTTCACCTGTATGGTACCATGTGCGACATGGGCAGAATTATGGACATTGCCAAGAAGCATAACTTAAAGGTTATTGAAGACTGTGCACAGTGCTTCGGCGGTGTTTACAACGGCAAAAAGTCCGGTACAATCGGCGATGTCGGCTGCTTCTCCTTCTGCCAGAGCAAGCACTTCACCACCGGCGGTGAAGGCGGTATGGTTGTTACCAACGATGAGGATCTGGGTTGGGAATGCCGCTCCTTCCGTGACCATGGTTACGACGTTAAGCAGCGTATGAACATGCTGGCACTGGAAGAGGCTCTGCCTTACATCCACAACCGTGTTGGTTTTAACTACAGAATGACCGAAATGCAGGCTGTTATCGGTATCAACGAATTAAAGCGTTTCGATAACTGGAACCTTGCAAGAAGACTGAAATATGCTAAGATGTATGACGAAGCCTTTAAGGATCAGCCCGGTATCGCTTCTCTGCCGCTTAACACCGAAGAGAGACAGAATTCTTACTGGTGGTACCCGATCCGCTTAGACCTGTCTAAGCTGGATTGTGACGCTCCGGCCATCATCAAAGAGCTGGGCGCTGCTAAAATTCCGTGCTACGGTATTCAGTGGCCCGAAGCTTACCTGGAAAAAGCTTATGTTGAGCATGGCGGCTTCGGTACAGCTAAGTTCCCGTTTGAATCTAAGGAATATACCGATCCGGCTGCTGCTGATTATACGAACGTTAAGTGCCCGAATGCGCACAAGCTGCGTTTTGAGACCTTAAGCCTGTTCCTGCATCCGTCATGGGAAGAAGTTCACATTGAACGCTGCATTAAGGGCTTGAAGGACGCATTGGCTAAGCACCTGAAGTAAGCATTATAACATTGGGGTTGCAGCAAACGCTGCAACCCAGGATTTTCATACTTTTTATCATTGGCTGAGCCAAAATTACGCAAGGAGGTCACTATGAGAAAGATTAAATGGGGCGTTATCGGCTGCGGCGGTATTGCAGACAGAAGAACGATTCCCGGCATGATGCTGGCTGAAAATGCCGAGCTGGTTGCCGTTATGGACGCAAACCCCGAGTTTGCAGAGCGCGTTCGCGAGAAATATAACGCAAAATATGCATTTACCGATATGCACGACCTGTTGGCGCTGGATGAAATTGAAGCGGTTTACATTGCTTCTCCTGTTACTTTCCACAAAGAGCAGGCCTTTGCGGCAGCAGATGCCAAAAAGCATATTTTAATTGAAAAGCCTGTTTCCATCACATCGGATGATGCGAAGGAAATTGAAGCATATTGCAAAAAAGCAGGCGTTAAGCTGGGTGTTGGCTTTATGATGCGTTTCCACGCATATCACGAAGCCATGAAAGAACTGATTGCCGAGGGTAAGCTGGGTAACATCGTATCCATGCGCGGCCAGCTGACCTGCTGGTATCCCGAAATGCCGGGTAACTGGCGTCAGGCTAAAAAAACCGCCGGCGGCGGCTCTATGATGGATATGGGTATCCACTGCATTGATGTTCTGCAGTACATCACCGGCCTGAAAGCAAAAGAAGTAGCCGGTTTTGCATCGAATCTGACCTTTGGTTATGAGGTTGAGGATTCCGGCAACGCCATTATTAAAATGGATAACGGTTCTGTTATGTATATTGATGCCAACTTCAACATTCCGGATGCGGCAGCACGTTGCCGTCTGGAAATTTACGGTACGCGCGGCAGCATTTTGGCCGAGGGTACAATCGGCCAGGTTGAGGGCGGTAAGGTTGAAGTTACCGTTTCGGATGATACGCTGGGCTATGACGCACAGCAGGATCGTGTTGACGTTGAAAATGTTGAGCTGGATGTTACCTTTGGTAATATGTATACCAAGGAAATCGAGCGCTTCGGCAACGCCATCATTAACGATACCGATACACCGGTAACCGCTGCGGAAGCTATCTTCAATCAAAGAATTGTGGAAGCTGTTTACGAGTCCAGCGAGACCGGTAAATTTGTGACTCTGTAATCACAGAGCATAAAGATATATATGTTCCTATGCCTTCTATATTCCCAATATAGATTTTTTAAGACACGGAGAGCCGCGGCATGTATTTGCCGCGGCTTTCTGTTTTGTGGATTTTACACTATGAGAACGGTTGCAATTCCGCACTCGGTGTGATACAATACATACAGATAGAGTATTGAAACAGATGTTTTTGAGGTGAGGTATTTATGGATTTGTATGATGTGATAATGAGTCGCCGCACGATTCGCAAATTTAAGCCTGATAAACTGACAGATGACCAGCTTCTGCGCTATATTAACGCAGCGCGCGTGGCGCCGTCTGCGGCAAACCTGCAGCCGCTTCGCTATGTGGTGGTGAACCGCAGCGAAACGGTTGATGCACTGTTTCCGCTTGTGCGCTGGGCAGGTTACCTGAAGCCGTATTATAACCCCAAAGCAGGCGAACGCCCTGTTGCTTATGTGGCAGTGTGTGCCGATCTTACGGTAAAAAAAACGCAGTTAGAAACCGACCTGGGTGCGGCTGCCGAAAATTTAATTTTATCCGCACTTTGCGATGGCGTCGGCGCATGCTGGATTGGTGCGGTTGACTATGAAAAAGCAGAAGAACTGCTGGGACTTGATGAAAACATAAAGTTGCTCAGCATTATTGCACTGGGCTATCCGGCCGAAGAACCGAAGGAGGTTGCGGTGCAGGATGACTCAATTCGTTATTACCTGAATGGAGAACACACACTTTGTGTTCCCAAACGGAGCACAGATGAGGTTTTAATCAAGGTGATGTGAGGTGACGCACCGATTTATCGGAAAGGGGGCAGTTCAGTGCCGCAGCAAAGTATATATGCAGACTGGAATCCGTGGCACGGGTGCACAAAAATCAGCCCCGGCTGCCGATATTGTTATGTGTATCGGCAGGATGCCATGTATGGTGCGCAAACGGCCAGCAGCTTGTGTCGTAAAACGGGCAACTTCAATTTGCCCCTTAAAAAGAAACGGGACGGAAGCTATAAAATTCCATCGGGTAAAATTGTGTTTACCTGCTTCACCTCCGACTTTTTATTAGAGGATGCCGACCCGTGGCGGCCGGAATGTTGGGACATGATGCGTCGGCGCAGCGACTGCCTGTTTTACTTTTTTACCAAGCGGATTGATCGGCTGGAGGCGTGCTTGCCGACAGATTGGGGCGATGGCTACGCAAATGTTTTAATCGGATGCACGGTTGAAAACCAAGCCATGGCAGACCGCCGCTTGCCGATTTTTCAAACGCTGCCGATTCGGCACAAGTCCATTATTATGGCGCCGCTTTTGGAGAGGGTGGATATTTCCCCTTATTTAAATCATGAGATTGAAGAAGTCTCGGTGGGCGGCGAATCGGGCGTGTACGCAAGACCCTGCGACTATGACTGGATATTGGATTTGCGCAGACAGTGCGTGGAACACGATATACCCTTTTGCTTTCATCAGACGGGTGCGCATCTTGTTAAGGATGGAAAGCTGTATCGCATTAAACGCAAATATCAGCATCAGCAGGCACGCAAGGCCGGGATTGATTACCGCCTGGAGGAACGGCGTTCCGTTACATCAACATACTTTTCGGAATCGACGGAGGAGCAAGTGAAAATACAGGATTTTTTTTGAAAAAACGGTAAAATTCAATTTTAATGATTGACAAGGGCTTGCCTTCATGATATAATATATGGTAACCGCGTGTGCCGGGTTATAAATGATGCTGTGCATCTACCCGTTGCAGCAGCGAGTAAGGATGGAGGAGGTGCAAATATGTACGCGATTATTAAAACAGGCGGCAAACAGTATAAGGTCAGCGAGGGCGATACGCTTTTTGTTGAAAAGCTGGGTGTTGCTGCTGACGAAACAGTTACTTTTAACGAAGTTGTTGCCGTTGGCGAGGGCAGTGATTTAAAAGTCGGCGCTCCGCTGGTAGACGGTGCAAGCGTTACCGCTAAGGTTGTTAGCGAAGGTAAGGCAAAGAAGGTAATTGTCTTTAAGTATAAGCCCAAAAAGGGTTATGCGAAAAAACAAGGCCACAGACAGCCTTACACCAAGGTTGTTATTGAAAAGATTCATGCGTAATGTAGAGTTATGATTACAATCAGTTTATTGAAAAACAAAGCCCAAAGCATAACGGGCTTTACGGTAAAAGGGCATGCAGGCTATGCCGAAAGCGGAGCCGATATTGTTTGTGCGGCGGTGACAACGGCGGTTATGACGGCTGTGAACGGCCTGACAGACGTGGCGCGCATTTCTGCCGAGGTTTCGGCAGAAGAAGGGTTTGTATCCTGCCGATTGCCCGAATCACTCACCGATGCCGAACGGCATGACGCGGATTTATTGCTCGGCAGCATGTGTTTAACGCTGGACAATCTGGCGGCGCAGTACGCGGCCTATGTACGGATTTGTGTGCGGTGAATAAACTGGTAAGCATTGTGATGCATCGGCATCAACCATTTGCAGCATTGGGCTGCAACAAAAAAGGAGGTTTTATCGTGATTCAGTTTGATATTCAGCTTTTTGCTCATAAAAAGGGTGTTGGTAGTACCAAGAACGGCCGTGACAGCGAAGCAAAGCGTCTGGGCGTTAAAAAAGGTGACGGACAGGCTGTTTTAGCCGGCAATATTTTGGTTCGTCAAAGAGGAACGAAAATTCACCCCGGTATCAACGTGGGCAAGGGCGGCGACGATACGCTGTTTGCTTTGATTGACGGTCATGTTAAGTTTGAAAGAAAAGGCAAAAACAAAAAGCAGGTTAGCGTATATTCTGCATAAGCTTTTAAAAAGCCCATTCCGTTACGGTATGGGCTTTTTTTAAAAATAACA
>UQYH01000052.1 GCA_900545185.1 uncultured Eubacteriales bacterium
CGCCAGCGAAAACCACATTTTTAAGTCAGAGGGGTATCCCCCCTCTGACAACTCCCCAAGTTGGATGGTAATATAGTTTTTCGACAGTCTGAAACGGGCGGCACGCCCGTTTGACCATGCTCTGATACAACAACCTGCAATATATTTTTTAAAAGTCTGCAAAAATCTTTCATTTTGCGGTAGACAAATTGCAAAATGTATGATATACTGTAATAAAGAGTGACCTTTAAATCAGTACCGAGAGACTGAGAAGGCGCATACAGTGATAAATTTTTATGAAAGCTTCACAAGAGAAGTGTATCTGTATACCCTTATCGTTTTTCGGCGGTAAGGGTATTTTTTTACGGAATCAAAGAACAGGAGGTTTTTTCTATGTCGAAACATGCTGTGATTATGGACGAGGCCGCCATGGGGCGCGCCATTACCCGTATTGCCTTTGAAATTATCGAAAAGAACAAAGGAGCTTCAAATCTTGCACTGATTGGGATTCAGCGCCGCGGCGTTTTAATGGCAAATCGGCTGCAAAAAAAGCTGGAGGAGCTGGAAGGATGCGAAATACCGACCGGTATTTTAGACATTACCTTTTATCGTGATGATTTAAGCCTGTTGGCCGAAATGCCCGTTTTAAACGGCACGGAGATTGACTTTCCCGTTACAAACAAAAAAATTGTTTTGGTAGACGATGTTTTGTATACCGGCAGAACAGCCCGTGCGGCCATGGAAGCGGTTATGGAGCTGGGACGTGCGGCGAAAATCGAGCTGGCGGTTATGGTGGACAGGGGACACCGCGAGCTGCCGATTCGTGCCGATTATGTGGGTAAAAACATCCCCACGGCGCGGAATGAGGTTGTGCATGTTTGTTTCGATTCGCTGGACGGCTGCAATGAAGTATCGCTTGCAAAGCTGCCGAAGGATCATGAAAGAAAGGCGGAAACAATATGAAGTTAAGCGGCAAAGATTTGTTGGGGATTCAGGACTTAAGCGCCGAGGAGATACGCTATATTTTGGATCAGGCTGCCATTATGAAAGAAATTTTGCGGCAGGATGTAAAAAAAACGCCGCATTTACAGGGTCGAACCGTTGTGACGCTTTTTTATGAAAACAGCACGCGGACGCGGCTTTCGTTTGAATTGGCTTCTAAGTATATGGGCGCTAATGCGGCCAACATTACGGCCTCCGGTTCCAGTGTGCAAAAGGGCGAAACGCTGATTGATACGGCACGCACACTGGATGCCATGGGTACGGATGTGATTGTGGTGCGGCACCAAATGTCCGGTGCGCCGCATTTGATTGCAAAGCATGTAAAAGCCGCGGTCGTCAATGCCGGGGATGGTATGAACGAGCACCCGACACAGGCGCTTTTGGATTTGTTTACCATGCGTGAAAAAAAGGGACATATTGAAGGGCTTAAGGTTGCCATTGTGGGCGATGTGGCGCACAGCCGTGTGGCGCGATCCGATTTATATGCACTGCGCAAGCTGGGGGCAGAGGTGCGGCTGGCAGGGCCGGCCACGTTAATGCCGCGGCAGATTGACGCCCTGGGGGCGGTGGTTTGCCCAAGCGTGGAGGAGGCCGTCGGCGGCGCGGATGTTGTGATGTGCCTGCGTTTGCAAAAAGAGCGTCAGCAAAGCGGATTGCTGCCCGGTATGCGCGAATATTCCAAATTTTTTGAGGTGGATGCAAAACGAATGGCGCTTGCCGCGCCCGATGCGATATTGATGCATCCCGGCCCTGTGAATCGCGGTGTTGAGCTGGCAACCGAGGTGATGAACACAAAGGTTGCCGTTGTGGACGAGCAGGTGACAAACGGTGTGGCCGTCCGTATGGCGGTGTTAAACATTTTAGCAAAAAGGGGAGAGCATTATGGCAATTTTAATTAAAGGCGGCCGTGTTATCGACCCGGCATCGGGCTTTGACAGTGTTTGCGATGTTTTGCTTGAAAACAGTAAAATTACAAAAATCGGTACGGGGCTTGCGGTGCCGTCCGATGCGAAAATTATTTCTGCGGAAGGCAAAATTGTAGCGCCGGGACTTTTGGATATGCACTGTCATTTACGTGAGCCGGGGCAGGAATATAAAGAAGATATTGAAAGCGGCACACGCTCGGCGGCCTGCGGCGGTTTTACGTCGGTCGCCTGTATGCCCAACACCACACCGCCGATTGATAACGCTTTTTTGATTGGGTTTGTCAAACAAAAAGCCGAACGCGTTGCAAGCGTTCATGTTTTGCCGATCGGCGCGGTCAGCAAGGGGCAAAAGGGGGAGGAACTAGCCGAAATCGGCGATATGCATGCCGCCGGTGCTGTGGCGGTTTCGGATGACGGTCGGCCGGTTTCCAATCCCGAACTGATGCGCCGCGCACTGGAATATGCCAATATGTTCCAAACGCCCGTAATTTCACATTGTGAGGATTTATCACTGGCGGTCGGTTCAATGAACGAAGGGATTGTATCGACGCGTCTGGGCTTAAAGGGCATCCCCAACGCGGCCGAGGAAGTACAGATTGCGCGTGATCTGATTCTGGCGCGTGAAACGGGTGCACAGCTGCATATTGCACATGTGAGCACGGCCGGCGGCGTTGAAATGATCCGTCAGGCCAAAGCAAACGGTATCCGTGTAACGGCAGAAACCTGTCCGCATTATTTTACCCTGACGGAAGAAGCGGTGGAGGGCTTTAACACCAACGCCAAAATGAATCCGCCCCTGCGCACCGAAAAGGATGTGGAGGCCGTCATCGAAGGCTTGGCAGACGGTACGCTGGACGCGATTGTGACCGACCATGCACCGCACCATATTGATGAAAAAAATCTTGAATTTGCGGCGGCCAAAAACGGCATTGTCGGGTTTGAAACGGCGCTGGGTCTGGGGATAACCTATCTTGTTCGGAGCGGCAGACTTTCCCTTTCAGAGTTTTTGAAAAAAATGACCTGTAACCCTGCTGATATCCTGCACTGCCCGTGCGGACGGCTGTATGAGGGAGGCGAGGCCGATGTGGTTGTGTTTGATATGGAAAATCCCTACACGGTTTGCGTGGAACAGTTTGCGTCGAAATCCAAAAATTCACCGTATGACGGATGGGAGCTGTACGGGCGTGTGTGCGCGACCATCGTAAGCGGCAAAATTGTTGTGGGAGAGGCAGAATAAAAGGAGGACGGCACTATGTCTATTGACATTTTAATTGAAAAAATTAAGGAAAAAAAGAATCCGACAGTGGCAGGGCTTGACCCGCGCTGGGAGTATATACCGCCGCAGTTGCAGGAAGCGGCCATAGCGGCACACGGCAAAACGGCCAAGGCCATCGGCACGGCGCTTACTGCGTTTAACAAAGGGCTGATTGATGCGTTGTGCGATATTGTGCCGGCCGTGAAGCCGCAATCGGCATACTACGAAATGTACGGCCTTTCGGGTCTTGCCGCTTTGGCCGAAACCATTCGCTATGCAAAGGAAAAAGGCCTGTATGTTATTTTAGACGGCAAGCGAAACGACATCGGCAAAACGGCCGAAGCGTATGCCGCGGCGTATCTTGGCAGGGCGACAGGTGAGATTGAGTTTACAAATGAATTGGAATCGGACGGCTTGACGGTGAACGGCTACTTGGGCACAGATGGGATTCTTCCGTTTGTAAAGGCCTGCAAGGCGTATCAAAAAAGCATTTTTGTTTTGGTCAAAACCTCCAACCCGTCATCGGGCGAGGTGCAGGATTTACCGGTGGGAGAGACAACGCTGTATGCCCAAATGGCAGAGCTTGTCAACCGCTGGGGCGAAGAGCTGATCGGTCAAAACGGTTATACGCCGGTCGGGGCGGTTGTCGGTGCAACATATCCCAAGCAGCTGAAGCAGCTGCGTCAAATTATGAAGCGGTCATACATCCTTGTGCCCGGCTACGGCGCACAGGGCGGCGGCGCACAGGATGTGGCAGCGGCGTTTGATGCAAACGGTTTGGGCGCTATCGTCAATTCATCACGCGGCATTATGTGTGCCTGGCAAAAAAACGGCTGTGCGCCCGAAGAATATCAAAAGGCGGCCAGAGCCGAAGCGCTGCGCATGCGTGAAGATATTTTGCAGTATATTTAGCGGAACAAAAACCCTGCGCGGTTTGCTCCTGGCGCGACTTGACAAACGTTTACAAATGTTGTACAATAATACATAGTTTGATGATTGTAACAACGAAACAGGAGGAGACATATGGCTTATACACTAGCACAAAAAATTATTAAAGAGCATTTAGTCAGCGGCGAAATGAAGGCCGGCAGCGAAATTTCCATTCGCATTGACCAGACCTTAACACAGGATTCAACGGGAACGATGGCCTATCTGCAATTTGAGGCAATGGGCATAGACCGCGTTAAAACAAAACGTTCGGTGGCTTATATTGACCATAACACCATTCAATCCGGCTTTGAAAACGCCGATGATCATAAATACATTCAAACTGTTACCAACAAGCACGGTATTTATTTTTCGCGTCCCGGTAACGGCATTTGCCATCAGGTGCATTTAGAGCGTTTCGGGATTCCGGGCATGACGCTGCTCGGCTCCGACAGTCATACACCGACGGGCGGCGGACTGGGTATGCTGGCCATCGGTGCAGGCGGACTGGATGTTGCCGTGGCTATGGGCGGCGGTGCTTATTATGTCACGATGCCGAAAATTTTAAACGTTAAACTCATTGGCCAGCTGCGCCCCTGGGTTACGGCCAAAGACGTTATTTTAACCGTTTTGCGTATGCTTTCGGTTAAAGGCGGCGTCGGTAAAATTTTGGAATACACCGGCGAGGGTGTCAAAACGCTGACAGTGCCCGAACGTGCTACTATTACAAACATGGGTGCCGAATTGGGTGCAACAACGTCTATTTTCCCCAGTGACGAGGCAACGCTTGCCTTTTTAAAGGCGCAGGGCAGAGAAGCAGACTTTACGCCGCTCAGCGCTGATCCCGATTGTGTATATGACGAAGAAATCACTGTCGATTTATCTGAAATCGAGCCGCTGGCTGCGCAGCCGCACAGCCCGGATAATGTGCTTGAGGTCAGAAAAATCGGACAGATTAAGGTTGACCAGGTTGCCATCGGCAGCTGCACCAACTCATCGTTTGTTGATATGATGAAGGTTGCCTCCATTTTAAAAGGCAAAACCGTGCACCCGGATGTAAGCCTTGTGATTGCCCCCGGTTCTAAGCAGGTTTTAACCATGCTGGCGCAAAACGGTGCACTGGCCGATATGGTTGCAGCAGGCGCCAGAATTTTGGAATCGGCCTGCGGACCTTGCATTGGTATGGGACAATCGCCTAAAACGGACGCAATTTCTCTCCGTACTTTTAACCGCAACTTTGAAGGCCGCAGCGGTACGGTTTCGGCACAGGTGTATCTTGTCAGTCCCGAAACGGCTGCCGCCAGCGCCATTACGGGCGTATTGACAGATCCGAGAGACTTGGGTGATGCACCGCAGGTACATATGCCTTCGGAGTTTTTGGCGCGTGACAACATGGTTGTTGCACCGGCTGAAAACGGCAGCGAGGTAGAGGTTGTACGCGGCCCCAACATTAAGCCGTTCCCCTTAAACACCAAAATGCCGGAGATTGTTTCGGGCAAAACGTTGATTAAGGTTGAGGATAATATTACAACGGATCATATTATGCCGTCCAATGCAAAGCTGTTGCCGTATCGTTCCAACATTCCGCATTTGGCAGAATTTTGTTTAACGCCCTGTGATCCGGAGTTTCCGAAGCGCGCTAAAGAAAATAACGGCGGCTTCATCATCGGCGGCGTTAACTACGGCCAAGGCTCCAGCCGTGAGCATGCTGCGCTGGCACCGCTTTATTTGGGTATTAAGGGTGTTTTGGCAAAATCCTTTGCAAGAATCCATATGGCAAATTTAATTAATTCCGGCATATTGCCGCTTGTTTTTAAAAACGAAGCGGATTATGATGACATTGCCATGGGTGATGAGCTTTGCATTGAAAATGCACCGGCACAAATTGCGGCAGGTGAAGAAATTACAGTGAAAAACTTGACAAAAGGCACAGAATATGTTACAATACTAACGGCTTCTGATCGGCAGAAGGAAATGCTGTATGCCGGCGGTTTGATTAACTTTATTAAATTGCAGAATCAGTAAAGCCTGTTGTTACAGTTTTTGCTACAAAGGAGAGAACGGGACATGGCAGATGCAATTCATGAAGCAACCCAAAAGTTTGCTGCGATTATAGAGAAACAGCTGGCGCGCATTGAAAAAATGAAAGCGCAAAAGGATTTTATTGATTATAAATCATTAGATACAATTATCATCGGCGTTTGCGGCGGTGACGGAATAGGCCCGGCCATCACGCGCGCTTCGCAGAAAATTCTGGAATATCTGCTGAAGGATGAAATTGCCAAGGGTAAGGTTACCTTCCGCCAAATTGACGGGTTGACAATTGAAAACCGCGTCAAGGCAGGCAAGGCCATTCCGGACGATGTGCTGGCAGAGCTGAAAGCATGTCACGTTATTTTAAAAGGCCCGACGACCACACCACGTGCCGGTGATCCGTGGCCGAATATTGAAAGTGCGAATGTTGCCATGCGTAAAGAGCTGGATTTGTTTGCCAATGTACGGCCGGTTAAGGTGCCTGAACAGGGAATCGACTGGACATTCTTCCGTGAAAACACAGAGGGTGGTTATGCACTGGGCAGCGAAGGCATTCATTTTAATGATGATTTAGCGATTGATTTTACCGTAACAACGCAAGAGGGCAGCGAGCGTATTGCACGTGCCGCTTTTGAATATGCCAAAAATAACGGGAAAACGCGTGTAACTGCTGTTACCAAGGCAAACGTTATTAAAACGACCGATGGTAAGTTTTTAAACATTTGTAAAGAAGTTGCAAAGGAATATCCCGGCATTGAATTGGATGACTGGTATATTGATATTATGACGGCTAAATTAGTCGATGAAAAGAGAAGAACGCAGTTTCAGGTATTGGTATTGCCGAACTTATACGGTGATATTTTAACAGATGAAGCTGCCGAGTTTCAAGGTGGTGTCGGCACAGCCGGCAGTGCCAATTTGGGTAAGCGATATGCCATGTTTGAAGCCATCCACGGTTCCGCACCGCGTATGGTTACCGAAGGCCGTGACAAGTATGCAGACCCCTGCAGTATGATTCGTGCAGCCGTTATGCTGCTTTCGCACATTGGCTATACCGAGCAGGCAGCAAAGCTTGAAAAAGCATTGGATATTTGCATGTATCAAGAGAAAAAGCTGGTGATTACCGGTCGTGATACGGGTGCCACCGGGGAAGAATTTGCCGATTATGTTATGGAGACAATTGCCTCCCTTTAATTTGCGTATGAATAAGGATGTAGAATGATGAAAACTTCAAGAAAGGACGTTCCGATTGTTGTTGTAAAGCGCCTGCCGCGGTATTACCGTTATCTGGGGGAACTTTTGCGGCAAGGCGTAAAGCGAATTTCATCAGGCGAGTTAAGTGAAAAAATGGGCGTAACTGCTTCGCAAATCCGGCAGGATTTTAACTGCTTCGGCGGATTTGGCCAGCAAGGTTACGGATATAATATTGAAAGACTGTATAAAGAGATTGCCGATATTTTAGGCTTAACACACGGCTATAAAACAATTATAGTCGGTGCGGGGCATTTGGGTCATGCTTTGGCGAACCATTCAAACTTTGCAAAACGTGGTTTTGAACTGGTCGGGATTTTTGATAAAAGCCCCGATTTAACAGGCGTGCTGATCCGCGACTTGCCGGTTCGCCCCATGGAAGAGCTGGAGGCGTTTTGCACGGAAAACCGTGTGGATATCGCTATTTTGGCATTGCCGAAATCTGCGATCGAAATGGTTGTGCCGCGCTTGGTTAAGCTTAAAATTAAGGGCCTTTGGAACTTCTCGTATACGGATATTGCCGTTCCCGAAGATGTAGCGGTTGAAAATGTGCACTTAAGCGACAGCCTTATGACCTTGTCGTATAAGATTACGCAAGCACAAGATACAGAAAAATAACAAGCATAACAGGGGATGATACCGTCCCCTTTATATGCGCCTGTAGCTCAGTGGATAGAGCACCGGCCTCCGGAGCCGGGAGCGTAGGTTCGACTCCTATCAGGCGTACCAGAAAAAGCGGTCAAAATAGATGCAATCTGTTTTGACCGCATTCTTATGCGGTTTTTGAGCATTTTTGAAAAATTCGATTTGACTAAAAAACAGTAGATGCACTATAGCGTTTGACCGGACTTGAACCGGGGACACCGTAAAAATCAAATATAAAATCAATTCAAAAAACGCTAATGTACAAAACAGATGCAATGTATAACATAATGGTTTTGAACCATAACACAACTTAATATGGATAAATTAAGACGATAGTTTCTAAATAGAGATTATCGTCTTTTTTTGTATTTCCAAAAATGAAAGGATGAAAAAAATGAATGAGAAAAAATTTTTACAGCAGATGTACGGCAAACTTGAAAACCAATTAGAACAGGAGGTGAAACTTGCAGATGACAGCATTGAGATTTCAGAGGGCGATAAAGCTATTTTCAAAATTGACAGTAAAGGCGATGTGCTTTATTCGGCGGACAAGCAATTCTCAAATATCGTTAACAAGCTTCATGGCAAAATAGAGAATGATGTACGCAACACAAAAGAGTTTCTTAAAGTGATGGATAACAGTCCGGAATTAACGGCGGTTGACCTTAATGCACCGTACAAAAAACTGATAGAGTACTCCGGCAGTGGAAATGTATAACGGGAAGCTGCTTGGGGTTGCAAAATGTCTGCTCACAGAAAATTTGAATGCGGAGGAACTTGACAATCTTAAAGAATACTGCGTCGGACAATTTTCGGACGGTTGGGGTGAGGGCTTTGAACAGCGCGAAATATCAACCTCGGACGGGAATATATATGTTCATTTCTGGGAGTATTCAAATACATATTACATCAAAACCGAGGAAGAACTGAAACAAGATTTTGAGCAGGGACAGGGTATGCAACCAATGCAGGGGATGTAGAAAATTTAATTTTCAGTTATGGATAATTAAACGAGAGAGGGTGAAACTTTGAGATCGTTGAATGAAATGTTTAGCATGGAAGAGGTCGACTTGATGGCAGCTTATGAAAAGGCTTTCGATGTTCCGCAGGCTGAACGGATAACCGATTGGTGGGGCGACTTGGCTGTGTACGAGTTCAAACTTAATGTAAAACCGGAGCAGGCGGAGGAGAGATTAAAAAAATCACTTACCGCAATAAATATGAGCAGAGAAGAGTATGCCAAAAATCCGTATGCCACGCAAAAGGCACTGGCAGAAAAAATGCTTGAAAACACAAATCCCAAATTTGATTTGGTGGTTATATTTGATAAGCCTGTACTGTTCACCTGTGAGAGACTCAACAGAAACATTCCGATAGAGGGTGTATACTATTATGATATTCGCCACGATGATGAATGCAGGGGTGATATGGCACAGCTTAAAGACAGAGTTATGGTTAATCATTGGGGAACTGTTATCAGCAAAGAAAGGTTTGAGCCGAGAGAAGTAGGAGGCAAAATATTCACAACGGCAGAGGGCATTGATATGGACGAGGGAGATTATAATTACCTCGGCGAAACGCTTTCCGTCAGTGAATATCTTGAAAAATATGACGAACTCGTCAGAGAATACTGTGAGCCGAAAAAGGAAAATAATTTGGAAATGGGGATGTGATTTCTTTGAAAATTGAAAAAATCAGCATAGGTTTTGACGCAGAAAAATTAAAATCCGTCAAGTTTTTTATGCCGAAAGACAGCCCGTCTCTTGAAGAACAGCTGACAGAACAGATAGAAAAAATATATCAAAAGGTAGTGCCACAGCCTGCACGGTTATACATTGAGGAGGTTATGAAGGATAATCCGAAACAGGGCAAAAAGGCATAAAACAGAGCCGAAATATTTTTAAGCAGGAAAAAGCTTGGTGCGTTTTATCACGCACCAAGCCTCAAACACCGACCGGCAGTGCCGTTCGGGAGGGTGCGGTTTGAAAATTTTGGTGCGGTTTTGGGTGCGGTATGCCTGATTTACAAAGAGTAATGCGGACTGTGTGAGGTCATATCACAGGTGCGGAAGGGAGTGAGGCAAATATGAGCAAGCAACACATCAGTTTTTGGATAAAAAACTCAAACCTGAAAGAATGCGAAATCAATATGAAAAGCATAGGGTGTAACAGCCGCAGCGACTACATTGACAAGGCGGTTGAGTTCTATAACGGATACATTCATAACAAAAATAACGAGGACTATGTCAATAAAAATGTTGTGAATACTGTTCAGGCTTTGCTTGACAGCTTTGAGAAAAGAATGGCTCGGCAGATGTTCAAACAGTCGGTTGAAATATCAAAAATATTCTGGCTGATAGTCAAAGAAATGGAGATTGAACCGGAGGATGCGGACACACTTCACGCAAGCTGCGTTGACGAAGTTAAAAAGATAAATGGAGCGATAAAATTTCCGTATAAGCAAAAGGACGATGAATAATGCCGAAAATAATCGTGAAGATAAAGCACATTAAAGCGTCAAAAAAGGTCGGCGGTTTGATAGATTATGTTGCAAAAAGAGAAGGCGTTGATAAAACAGTAAACGAGCAAATATCAGTCGGCAAACCGACTGAAAAACAGCTTAAATTTATTGATAAAATGCTTTCGGAATGTCCCGATGTGAAAAAATCTTTTGAGTATGAGGACTATATTGAAAATCCCACAAAACAAAATGCGTCGGCTTTGATTACAACGATAGCGGAAAATAATCCCGACGCACTTGGAAACAAGGAAACATACATAAACTATATTGCGACCAGACCGCGCGTTGAAAAGCTGTCCTCACACGGACTGTTCGGGAGCGAGGAAAATGTAAATCTATCGGAAGTAAAAAGAGAAATTGAGAATATAAACGGCGTCGTTTGGACTCCGATAATATCGTTAAAAAGAGAAGATGCCGAAAGGCTCGGATATGATAATGCCGATATGTGGCGGAGCCTTATCCGCTCAAAACAGATGGAACTTGCCGAGATATTTGACATTCCTTTTGATGAGTTTAAGTGGTACGGCGCATTTCATAATGAGGCAGGGCATCCGCACATTCATATGGTGGTGTATGCGACAGGCGATACCAAAGGCTATATAACCGAAAGGGATATTGAAAAGGTCAAGTCTGTATTTGCAAACGAAATATTCAAAAACGAAATGTACGAGCTTTATGATGACAAAACGAAGGCAAGAGAAAAGCTGGCAGAGGAAACAAGGGCAAAAATAAAAGCACTGGCGGACAGTATACGAGAAAAAGATTACTCGCAGTCTGAATTGTGTGAGATGCTTGTTAATCTCTCGGTCAACTTGAAAACCTGCAACGGAAAAAAGGTGTACGGTTATCTGCCGCCGAAGGTAAAAAAAGAAGTTGATGGAATTCTGAAAATCATTTCAAAGGACAAAGATGTGCAGAGGCTGTATAACGAATGGTGTATATTGCAGCGGAAAATATACGGAATTTATACGGATAAAGATGTTGAGTTTGCTCCGCTCTGGGAAAATAAAGAATTCAAAAAGTTGAAAAATGCGATTGTTTCGGAGGCTGAAAAGCTCGGAGACAGTCGCATTTTTATTGATGAAGAAACGGAAAACAAAGAACCGGAGAGTGACGAAAACGGTGAATACACAGAACCGGAAACCGATAATCCGAAAGCCGATACGGACAGTCGGGTAAAAAATATAAATCCGAAAGTTATATCCTCTGCAGCAAATTTGTTTTGCAGACTTGCAAGTATCATTGAAAACGATACGGAAAGAAAAACGGAAGGATTTTATAAAACCATTGTTGACTCTAAGGAAAGAAAACATATCATCAGGAAAAAGCAGAGTCTCGGTATGAAAATGAGGTGATTGTGTTTTGAAAAAGAAAAGATTTTCCGATGAGCAGCTCCAAAGGGCAAGCGGTATAGATATTGTGGCTATGCTGCAAGGACAGGGTGAGAAACTCAAAAAGCAGGGCAGAGTTTATCGGTGGATGAGATACGACAGTACCGTGATAGACAGAAACCGCTGGTACAGACACAGCCGTGAGATCGGCGGCGGTCCGATTCAGTTTATGCAGCATTTTTACGGTATGGATTTTGTGGAGGCGGTGAAATATCTGCTTGACGGTGAGGAAGGCGCAGAGTTTGTTCAGACAAGCCGAAATCCCGAACCGAAGCTGCCGTTTACTCCTCCGAAACTGTCAAAGAATATGCACAGAACATTTGCGTATTTAATTAAGACAAGAAAAATTGATGCGGATATTGTTCAGCATTTTGTCAATGAAAAGAAAATCCTTGAAACCGAAGAATATCACAATACTGCATTCTGCGGTTATGATGAAAAAGGCGAAATGAAACAAATGCACCTGCGAAGTACGCTGCCCGGAAACAGATTTTTTATGGATATAGACGGCAGCGATAAACAGTATTATTTCAGGCACATCGGGACAAACAGCGATGTCTATGTGTTTGAGGCGCCGATAGATATGCTCTCATACATAACAATGAATAAGGAAAATTGGCAGGAGAGCAGTTATGTGTGCCTCGGCGGTGTTGCAATAGACGCACTTAAAAATGTGCTGAGTACAAATGAGCAAATATCAAAGGTTTATATGTGTGTTGACAGAGATGATGCCGGGGATAAAACTGTTAAAAGAATAGGTGATGAGCTTAATGAAATGGGCTACGAATGGGAGCGGATATTCCCTGAAAATAAAGACTGGAACGAAGATCTTACAGCAGGGAGTGAACAAACAGAAAATTTTGAATTGACAATGTGAAGGGAGATGACAGAGTGAATAATTCAGTAATAACACTTATTATTATGGGAGCGGTTATGTTTGCGGTTATAGGGATACTGACAGTGGTATCAAATATATACAGCCTAAATAATATAAAGAACAAAAGAGTCGGACACGGACAGCACGGTAACGCCCGATTTGCCACCGAGAAGGAGGTTAAAAAGATATACAGGCTCGTACCCTATGAGCCGAAAAGATGGCGAAATACGCAAGGTAACGGCGAGCTACCGCAGGGAACGGTGGTCGGTATGCGAAAGCACGGCGGCAAGCTGTGTGCGGTTGTTGATCCCGGCGATGTTCATACAATGATGATAGGTGCAGCAGGTGTCGGTAAAACTGCGTGCTTTTTATATCCAAACCTCGAATATGCGTGTGCAAGCGGAATGAGCTTTCTTTCAACCGATACCAAAGGCGACCTCGCAAGAAACTACGGCAATGTATGCAAGCAATACGGATATAATGTTGCGGTTATAGATTTGAGAAATCCGGTGCAGAGCGACACATTCAATATGCTTTCTATGGTGAATAAATATATGGACGCATACCGTGAAACAAGAGAGCTTTCCGATAAAGCAAAGGCAGAAAAGTATGCCAAGATAACGGCTAAAACTATCATATATTCCGGTGAAGGCGATGCGTCAAGCTATGGGCAAAACGCCTTTTTCTATGATGCTGCGGAAGGACTTTTAACATCGGTTATTCTTCTTGTTGCCGAATACTGCGAGCCTGCGGAGCGGCATATTATATCCGTATTTAAAATGATACAGGATTTGCTTGCACCGGGTAATTCCGATCCTAAAGCCAAGCAGAAAATGACGCAGTTTCAGGTGCTGATGGCAAAACTGCCGGATACACATAAGGCAAAATGGTTTGCAGGAGCGGCGCTTAACACATCGGAGCAGGCGATGCAGTCGGTTCTGTCAACCGCACTTTCGAGGCTGAACGCATTCCTCGATTCCGAAATGGAACAGATACTGTGCTTTGATACGGCGATAGATGCGGAGAAGTTTTGTAATACAAAATCAGCTCTTTTTCTTATCATGCCGGAGGAGGACAATACAAAATATTTTCTGATATCGCTTATTGTTCAGCAGCTCTACCGTGAAATGCTCGCAATCGCTGATGAAACAAACGGAAAACTTAAAAACAGAGTTATGTTTTATCTTGACGAAATCGGTACAATTCCGAAAATAGATTCTGCTGAAATGATGTTCTCGGCAGGTCGTTCCAGACGAATCAGCATTGTTGCAATCATACAGAGTAAGGCCCAGCTTGAAAAGAACTATGGCAAGGAAGGTGCGGAAATCATATGGGATAACTGCCAGCTCACCGTGTTCGGTGGCTTCGCACCGAACTCTGAAACGGCGGAGGTTATGAGCAAAAACCTCGGCGAACAAACAATTCTTTCGGGCTCGATAACGCAGTCAAAGAATGACGGCTCAAGGAGTCTTCAAATGATGTCAAGACCGCTGATGACCGTAGATGAACTTAAAACTCTGCCGAGGTTTCACTTTATTATAACCAAAACAGGCTGCCACCCAATGAGAACAAAGCTCGATTTGTTTTTCAAATGGGGCATTGAACTTAACAGCGAATATATCGTGGAAAAGAAAGAGGTTAAAACTGTTCATTATGCCGGAAAAGACGGACTTATGAGAGAAATTGAACGCAGAGAGGGCATTATACACAGGGATACTCCGAGCAGTGCGGTGTCAGGGCGGGCAGCGGGCGGAACGGCTCATACACCGATAACGGAAAGAGATGTTATGCAGCAGTTGAAAGGGGGCTATGAGGTAGATGAAATCAAACACAAAGCAAGATCGGGTTAAGGAATTGTACCTTGCAGACCTGCCTCCGAGAGCCTGCAGTGTGTATTACTATCTGTTTCATAAATGCTATAACAAGGATTCGTGTTTCCCTTCCATATCGACAATCTGCAAAGAAACAAAATTGTCAAGAAGTACGGTCAAAAGAGCAATCCGTGATTTGGAGATGGCAGGATTTATCGGCAAAGAGCAAAGATACAGACCAAACGGCGGCAACAGCAGTAATTTATATTATCTAAGCTAAAATATTATGTTGAGCAGAAATAGACAACGCCTTATAATACTTGATTTGTCTATTTTCTTTCTCAACATAATATTATATAATACCCTCAAGCATTATTGCTAAATTAATAATACAAGTAGGAGGGTTTTCTGTGAAAACACAAAAATTAAATTTATCAGTATTAATTGTTGCTGCATTGGATGAATGCACCAAAATGGAGTATGGGCCAGATACAATCGCTAACTGTAGCGATACATGGACAGCATTTGAGCGTTTTTGTAATATGCATAACAAAACATTCTACGAGGAACAAATGGCGGCGGAATTTCTGCATAATTTGTTTGATTTCCCGAATAATAGGCCAAAAAGCAAAATGGCAAGTTCAATAATTCGTTCTATGCGTATGTTAGGGGATTACAACACTTTTGGACGTTTTTTGTCATCTAAAAATGACCATATATGGGTTACAACAGATGATTTTCAAATAGCCATTTCCAATTATATTGATAGATGCAAACAACGAAACAATACTGATGAAACAATACAGCGTTCGTTGTGGTCATTATATCGTATCACCGAACATCTTGTAAAAAATGGGGTGACAAAATGTAAAGATATTACACCTGAATTGGTTTCTGATTATGTTGCCTCTTTGATAAGATATACAAAGAAAAGTATGCAAAGAGAGGTTGGCATTTTAAAAACATTTCTACATCTTATCTACTTGAATGACCAAATTGATCAAGATTTATCTCTAATTATACCCCGACTGTACCACCCGAATAAAGAATTGCCTAATAAGGTATGGTCCCCGGAAAACATAGAAAACATTTTATCCACTGTAGAAAGAAATAGCCCTGTCGGTAAACGTGATTACTGTATTTTACTTATCGCCGCAAGGTATGGGATTCGTACAGAGGATATACAGGAACTAAATTTAAGTAATATAAACTGGGAAAATAGTTTTATAGAATTTGTTCAACATAAAACCAAAAACCCAGTAAAATTA
>UQYH01000053.1 GCA_900545185.1 uncultured Eubacteriales bacterium
GATTGACCAGCCATCAATTTTCAAAGCAGTAACCAGATATTCGTGTACACTTCCGATGATTAAAAATAAACAAGATGAATGGTATTGTAACCGAATACTTAATGAGGCCTTTTTGGAAATGAGTCATCACGGTTGTGGGCCGATTCATATTAATGTTCCGATAGAACAAGGTATGTCGGCTACGGGGTCTTATTTTACCAAAAAAGAATTACCTGTGGTGAATGTTATTGAACGCTTTGATTTTAATAAAAATAAGATAGCCTTATTGAAAAAACTAGATGCACTTCAAGATAAGAAGGTTCTTTTTCTGTGCGGACAAGCACATAATTTATCAAAACGTTATAAGCAGTTAGTGGAGACTGTCTTTGATAAGTATAATTGTGTTTTTGCAACAGATAAGCTCTCAAACTTGCATTGTAGGGGTACACTTGAAATAACAAGAGCATCATCTGCAATGGAAGGTACGCTAGCTTCGCTTAGGCCGGATATTGTTATTTCGATTGAGGGAAATACGGCAATTGACTTTAAGTTTAGATTAAAATCCTCTTATTTAAGTTATGAACACTGGGTTGTTAATGAAGAAGGCAAAGTAACCGATACGTTTGAACGTTTAACAACTGTTATCGAAGCTAGTGCAGAGCAACTGCTTGCGGCTATGGATGAAGCGGTTCAGGAAAAAAGAAGTAGCCATGAATACTTCACACTTTGGAAGGAGCAAGCCGACAAATTAATTATCCCGGATTTTGCATTTTCAGATATGTATACGATGCAGCAATTTATGAGAGTCATACCTAAAGGCTCTATACTGAATCTTGGTAATAGTATGACAATAAGAATTTCGCATTATTTTGATTTGGATTCCAGTATAGAAGTATTTTGTAATCGTGGGGTTAACGGGATAGATGGTTGTGTTTCAACTTTTATAGGTCAATCAGCAGTTACAGATAAAAAAAGTTTTTTAGTTGTTGGCGACTTAACTTTTTTTTACGACATGAATGGCTTGTGGAATCGATATTTAGGAAAAAATATACGAATTTTATTAAACAATAATGGCGGCGCGGCACTTTTTAACTATGTATATAAAGATAATGATTACCCTTCGCTAGATAAAAATGTTGCCGCAGCGCATAACGCAACGGCAAAAGGCTGGGCGCAAAGCCTGGGTATGGAGTACATTACAGCAGGAAATAAAGAAGAATTTGATGTTGGTTTGCAAAAATTTGTTTCCGACTCTGATAAGCCAATTATGTTTGAAGTTTTCACAGACAAAAAAATTGATGCTAAAGCTCAACTTGACTTTCGTAGTATGAATACACCTTTTTCTTATCAGGGAAAACTTAAGAAAACAATAAAAACAGTTTTGGGGCAAGAATTGTTAGATAGGTTAAGAAAAAAATAAAAAATCATTTTGGAGGTGAAAGTCGTGTCTGGAATAAAGAGATTTTTGCGACGGCTGCGAAATCTGTTTGTTGTTAAAATTTATACAACAGAACGAAAGTACGTTTTAGAAACGGAAGGTAAACCATTAAAAGGAAAAAATGTAGTTGTGACAGGCGGTAATGGTGCAATCGGCAAAACGATTTGTTTTGTGCTGGCGGCTAAAGGTGCAATGGTATATGTTTCGGGAAGAAATGCAGAAAGGGTGCAGGTAGTTGTTAATGAAATTAACCGGCTGGGACTTTCGGCAAAACCACTCATTATGGATGTACGTGATTCTGCCTCTATTGAGCAAGTTTTTAAAAGGGAGTTTTCGCGGCAAAAGTTGGATTTTCTTGTCAGTTGCGCCGGGGGTAGTAGTCGGGAAAGAGCATCTGAACTAACGTCACAACAAATAGAAGTTATTGACGAAATTTTAAATGTCAACCTACGCGGAGCAATGCTTTCTGCCAGAACTGCAGCACAGTACATGATTCCAAAGCACAATGGGAAAATTATATTTATTTCCAGTGTTATTGGCATACAGGGCAAAGCCAATTTTTCCGAATATGCAGCGTCAAAAGCCGGACTTTTTGGATTTGCTAAATCGCTAGCGCTAGAATTGGGAGAATATGGCATACAAGTCAACTGTGTTAGCCCTGGTTTTATTCAACGTGGTTTCTATACTGATATGCAAGAAGAACGGTTAAAAAAAACAAATTGCCTGCATAAAGTGGGGACACCAACAGATATTGCTGAAGCGGTGGCTTTTTTCTTAAGTGATAGGGCTGATTTTATTACTGGTCAAAATCTGATAGTAGATGGCGGCCGTTCGCTAGGATTGTATGGAGATAGATAAATTTTGAGAAAGAACAAGGATGTGTGGACATGTTTAAAAACAAAACTTTATTAATCACAGGCGGTACGGGTTCCTTCGGCAATGCCGTTTTAAAGCGTTTTTTGGCAACAGATATCGGTGAAATCCGCATTTTTTCGAGAGATGAAAAAAAACAGGACGATATGCGGCACGAATATCAGGCCCAAATGCCCGAAGTGGCGGAGAAAATTAAATTTTATATAGGCGATGTCCGCGATTTGGCCAGCGTGAAAAATGCGATGTATGATGTGGACTATGTTTTTCATGCGGCAGCCTTAAAACAGGTGCCGTCGTGTGAGTTTTTCCCTGTTGAGGCGGTTAAAACCAATATTCTTGGAACAGATAATGTGCTAACGGCGGCTATTGAAGCCGGTGTGAAAAAGGTTATTTGCCTTTCGACCGATAAAGCGGCGTATCCCGTTAATGCCATGGGGACAAGCAAGGCGATGATGGAGAAGGTGGCTGTGGCCAAATCCAAAACTGTATCGCCCGATAAAACGCTGATTTGCTGCACAAGATACGGCAACGTTATGTGTTCACGCGGGTCTGTGATTCCGCTGTTTATTGACCAAATTAAAGCAGGCCAGCCGCTGACGGTGACAGAACCGAAAATGACGCGCTTTATTATGTCGCTGGAAGAAGCTGTCGATTTGGTTTTGTTTGCCTTCCAAAATGCGGAAAGCGGCGATATTATGGTGCAGAAAGCGCCGGCCAGCACCATTGAAGATTTGGCACGGGCGGTGAAAGAACTGTTCTCGGCCAATAATCCGATTAAGGTCATCGGCATCCGTCACGGCGAAAAAATGTATGAAACCCTTTTAACCAACGAAGAATGTGCCGGTGCGATTGACATGGGCAATTTTTATCGCGTTCCTGCGGATAAGCGCGGTTTGAACTATGATAAATACTTAAAAGAGGGCGACGTGGATCGGATTAAGCTCAGCGCGTTTAACTCGAACAATACAGAAATTTTAAATGTGGAACAGGTTAAAGAAAAGCTGCTTACGCTGTCGTACATCCAAAACGAAATTAAGGCATGGGAGGAACGCTAGCGTGAAAATTTTGGTGACGGGAGCCAAGGGGTTTGTCGGCAGTAATTTGGTGGCGCAGCTGTGCTGCATTAAGGCCGGTAAGGCAAAGCACAAAGGCCTTGGCGAAGATCTTACGATTTATGAATATGATGTGGATACAAATCCGGCGCTTTTAGAAGCCTACACCAAGGACTGCGACTTTGTGTGCCATTTGGCCGGGGTGAACCGTCCGAAGGATGAAGCGGAATTTATGCAGGGTAATTTCGGCTTTACGTCGCAGCTTCTTTCGGCGCTTCAAAAAAACGGAAACAATGCGCCCGTGTTAATTACTTCTTCCATTCAGGCGGCTCTGGATAATCCTTACGGCCGTTCTAAAAAAGCAGGGGAGGAGCTTCTGTTTCGGTACGGACGTGAAAACGGTGTGCACGTGTATGTATACCGTTTGCCGAATGTGTTCGGCAAGTGGTGCCGCCCCAATTATAACAGCGTGGTGGCAACCTTTTGCTATAATATTGCGCATGGACTGCCGATCCGGATCAATGACCCGTCGCATGTGATGCAGCTTGTGTATATTGATGACGTGGTAACGGAATTTTTAAACGCCGTTACGGGGCAAGGACACCAAAACGGGGCATATTACGGTGTGCCGACGGTTCACACAATCACACTGGGCGAGATAGCCGACTTGCTCTACGGCTTTTACAAAAGCCGCCAAACGCTTTCGCTTCCTAAGCTGGATGACGCCTTTGTAAAGGCGCTGTACAGCACGTATTTAAGCTATTTGCCGGAGGAAACGTTCAGCTATCCATTGACGATGCATACAGACGAACGCGGCAGCTTTACCGAAATAATCCGTACGCCGGAGCGCGGACAGTTTTCCGTGAACATCTCCAAACCGGGGATTACCAAAGGCAATCATTGGCACAACACCAAAAACGAAAAGTTTATTGTTGTCAGCGGAAAAGCGTGTATTCGCTTTCGTAAAATCGGTACCGATGCGGTGATAGAGTATCATGTCAGCGGCGACACGCTTGAAGCGGTCGATATACCCGTTGGCTATACGCACAGCATTACCAATGAGGGCGAGGGAGATTTGGTCACCTTGATGTGGTGCAACGAATGTTTTGACCCCGAAAAGCCCGATACATATTTTGAAGAGGTGTGAGCATGAACAAACTGAAGCTTATGACAATTGTCGGTACGCGGCCGGAAATTATCCGTCTGGCGGCCGTGATACAAAAGTGCGATACATATTTTGAACAAATTTTGGTGCACACCGGGCAAAACTATGACTATGAGCTGAATCAGGTATTTTTTGATGATTTGGGCTTGCGTGCGCCGGATTTTTACTTAAATGCGGCGGGGCACGATTTGGGCGAAACCATCGGCAATATTATCTCTAAATCGTACGCGCTGATGGCAGAGCAAAAGCCGGATGCACTTTTGATTTTGGGTGACACAAATTCTTGCCTGTCGGCCATAGCGGCCAAGCGGCTGCATATACCCATCTTTCATATGGAGGCCGGAAACCGCTGCAAGGATGAATGTTTGCCGGAGGAGACGAACCGAAGAATTGTGGATATTATTTCGGATGTCAACATGGCATATTCCGAGCATGCGCGCCGATATTTGGCCGAGTGCGGTCTGCCGAAGGAGCGCACCTATGTAACCGGTTCGCCGATGGCAGAGGTGCTGCATGCCAATTTGGCGGCGATTGAAGCCAGCGATGTGCATAAACGGCTGGGACTGACAAAAGGGCAGTATATTTTGCTTTCGGCGCATCGGGAGGAAAACATTGATACGGAGAAAAACTTTTTCAGCCTGATGAATGCGGTGAATGCCATGGCCGAAAAATACGATATGCCGATTTTGTATTCCTGCCATCCGCGCAGCGCCAAGTTTATCCGTGAACGCGGCTTTGTGTTTGATAAACGTGTGATTCAAAATAAACCGCTTGGATTTCATGACTATAACTGCCTGCAAATGCATGCGTTTGCCGTTGTATCCGATTCCGGCACGCTGCCGGAGGAAAGCAGCTTTTTCCTTTCGGTCGGCCATCCCTTCCCGGCGGTTTGCATCCGTACCAGCACAGAGCGGCCGGAAGCGCTTGACAAGGCTAACTTTATTTTGGCAGGCATTACAACCGATCAAGTGCTGCAAGCTGTGGATACGGCCGTTTTGATGAACCAAAACGGCGATTACGGCATCCCCGTTCCGGATTATGTGGAGGAGAATGTCTCCACAAAGGTTGTGAAAATCATTCAAAGCTATACGGGTGTTGTAGATAGAATGGTTTGGCGTAAATATTAAGCAAATTGGCAGGTGCAACAGGTATGGAAACGAAATTTTCGGAGCTTATCCGGTTATTCCGCTGTGCGGTGCAGGAAGAGGCGTGCACAACGCGGATTCAAAGCAATATACGTGATATTATGGAAGAAGCCGGGCATCAGCAAATCGGAACGCTGATTTTTCCTGCGGTACGCAGCTTATATGAAGCCGGGCAAACAGATCTTAGCCCGGAGGAATTTGCATGCTACGAGCAGGTGTATACACAGGTCATTATGAAAGAGGTGCAGCGGCAATATGCGCTGTTTCAAACCATTCGGGAGGTTGAAGCAAGCGGCGTGCCATGCTGCTTATTAAAGGGTGCGGCGCTTTCAATGCTATATCCCGTACCGGAAGAACGTATTTCGGGCGATGCGGATTTTTATATCGGAGAAGCGCAGGAACAAGCGGTTTGCGCACTGTTGCGCGAAAAGGGTTTTACGGTTTTAGAGCGCCCGGCAACCTCTCACCATGCGATGTGCCGCAGCGCGGCAACGGGACTGATTGAATTTCATTTGACTCTGTACGACAGCCTGTATGAAGATGTTTGGTTTAATCACTTGACTTTTGATGAACCGTGGCAGAAACTGACAACGCAGGACGGCTATACCTATCACGTGTTGGGCGTGACGGATCAGGCGATTTTTATAACTCTGCATTTAATTAAGCATTTCCTTTCGGAAGGGGTAGGCATCCGTCAGGTCATGGATGTTTTGCTGTACCTGCGAAAATATGGAGAAGCAATGGACGTAAAGCGCTATTGCGCAGTTTTAAAAGAGCTTCGGTATGAAGGGTTTATGCAGGCGTGTCTGCAAATCGGCACAACATATTTAGGATTTACAGAAGAAAGCCTTGTGCAGTTTGAGCAGGGGTTGGGCGCACCGAAAGCAGATGCGGAAACGGTTGAAGCAGTATTACGTGATATGGCCTGCGGCGGCGTGTTTGGCCAAACAGCCGAGGCAAGAAAGAATTTTTATATGCATTATACGGCGGAACGCTACCAACGATTTAAAGAGGGTAACTTTTTTACCTATATAGGCAAATGGAATTTGCGGCGCATTTTTCCGAGCCGTGCCTATATGAAAACACAGTATGAATGTTTGCAAAAGCATCCTATTCTGCTACCGATTTTGTATGTAAAGCGCATTGCAGAACGTACGGCAAGCCATGGGCGCAAAAATGCGGCGGCACAGCCGACAAACAGTGCAGAGCTTGAACAACGTATGCAGCTGGTGCATAAATTAAATATGATTTAATCAATACATCGGCGTGAAGCAAGCCGATTCGCGGCTTGCTCTGATGATAGAATAAAGCTGATTTTACATGAGTCTTAAAAATAACGCAAAAGGCCGCCACCGAAACGGAAGGTATCGGATGGCGGCCTTTATGGCGCCTAATCATCATAAAACTCAAACAACAGCTTCTGTACCTCGCTGTCGAACATATTGTTCTTTGTTACGGTGGTGACGGAGGTATAAATATCGGCCTTTTCACCGCCCTCGCCGGCGATAAGCTCTGCGGCGTTTTGTACGCCGAGGTAGCCGATGGCAAAGGGGTTTTGCACAACCAGCGCATCCATTTCGCCCGTCTCCAGCATACCGACGGAGACGGTGTTTGTATCGAAGCCCACGCCGCGTACCTGCTCTGCTAAATTTAAATTTTGTATCGCTGTTCCCACGCCGAGGGTTGTCCATTCATTTAAGCCGACCAGCACATTAATCTGTGGATTTTCGTGAAGCAGTACTGCGGCACCGGCAGACGCACTTTCTGTGTTGCTGGCAACATTGACCGCGGCAACGATTTCTGCATTGGAAAGCGTGTCAATATAATTCCGAAAGCCCTTTTCGCGTTTTATGCCGTTATCAGTACTTTGATAGTAATTGACAAGCCCGATATAAATTTTGCTTTCCGGCGCAAAGCCGTCTGTTGCGGCCTTTGCCGCCGCAAGGCCGGCAGCTTCGTTATCCGTGCCGATAAACATGCTGACCTGCGGTGAGTCGGCCGCGCTGTCTATGGTGACGATTTTAACGCCGCTTTGGGCAGCGGTTTCCAGCACAACGGAAGATTTTTCATAATCAATGGCCGAAAGGACGATAGCGTTTGCGCCGTTTGAGACGGCAGCTTCAATAAATGCGTTTTGTGCCCTGTAATCTTCTTCGTTCTCCGGCCCTTCAAAGGTAACCGAAACATTATATTCCGTTGCGGCAGCGTCCACCCCTCTTTTGACACTTTGCCAAAAATCAGAGCTTGTTCCCTTTGCGATAACCGCAATTTTTGTCTTTTGCTCTGTATGACCTGCGCATGCAGTTAAGCCCAAAGCAAAAACGATGCAAAGCAACAGGCACACCGGCTTATTTTTCTTCTTCATTCTGTTCAGGCTCCTTTTCAATTTTAGGGATTCTGACCGTAACGGCTGTACCGACATCAAGCTCACTTTGAATGGTGATGCCGTACTGTTCGCCAAAATAAATTTTAAGCCGATCGTCTACGTTTTTTACGCCGATACCGCGTGAATCGCTGTGCCCCTTTTGCAGAATGGCAGCGCATTGCGCCTCGGTCATACCCACGCCGTTATCCCGTACGATGATTAAAATATCGTTTGGATTGTCGTCAGCCTGTTTAACGGTTACATGGATTTCGCCTTCGTCAACAAGTCGGTCAATGCCGTGGTAGATGGCGTTTTCGATCAGCGGCTGGATGGTAATTTTGTTGCAAAGGTACGGTTCGAGCGCGGTATCAACATCAAAGCTGTAGGTGAACTGGTCGCGATAGCGAAAGCTTTGAATGACCAGATAATTTTTGGCATGCATAAGCTCATCCCGTATCGGAATCAGCTCGCGGCCGCGGCTGATGCTGATGCGGAACAGCCGTGCAAGCGCGCTGACCATTTTGGCAGCCGATTCGATTTTGCCCTGTTCACACATCCATTGAATCGAATCTAAGGTGTTGTATAAAAAATGCGGATTAATCTGCGCCTGCAGGGCTTTTAATTCGATTTTGCGCAGCTCCTTTTCCTCACGGCGAATACGTTCCATCAGCTGTTGAATCTGAATCGACATGTGCTCGAAGGAACGAGAGATGACACTGATTTCCGTTACGGCTTCCCCTCCGCCGCTAAATGTAAATTTGCCGGCAGTTGTTTCAAAATCCTTCATGGCGCGAATCAGGGCTTTAACAGGGGCATTGACAGCTTTTGCATAGACAAACAGTACAAGCAGTATAATGCAGCTGCAAAACAGACAGGAGAGCAAAATGGTGATAAATACCTGTAGTCTCCGCTCGGCGGCCAGTTCATCCGTATAGGTGACGCCGACAATACGCCAAGGGGTAATTTCGGTTGTTTTTTGTGTGTAAATCACATGCCCGGCATCGGTCACACCATCCGGCAGGGATAAAAGATAGGCGGTGTCCTCGGATTTTAAGCCGGAAAAAAGAAGCTGCTGCTGTGAATGATATATAAATTCGCCGCAGTCATCCAAAATGAAGCAGTAGCCGCGGCGGCCGATGCCGATACCGTCAATATACTGTGCAATTTCGGAAAACATAAAATCAATGGCAATATAACATCCGCTGCCGAGAACGGGTGTATCGACAGCCGCTCCGACCGTTACGACCCAGGGATATTCGTTTTCAAACAGTGTTTGCACATGCGGCTTTGATATAGAATAGCTGCTTGCCGAATCGAAAAGCTTTTTATTAAAAGAAAGGTCTTGCAGGGGGCTTGCCTTGCGCTTGCCGCCGCTGCCGATACAGCTGAGAATCCGTCCGTCGGCATCATACACGGTGATGGCGTAAATATCACTTTGAATCATGGTAAAAGCCGAAAGCCTTGCTTCGGCCTCCTGCGGTGTTTGCACCTCGCTAAGCACGCGGCTGACCAGGAAAAGCTTGTTTGTGACAGAATCGAGATAGTTGTTTACGGCAAGCTCTGCACGACTGACAGCCTGCTCTGAGGCTACATGTGCGTCGCGCGTCAGCGAACGGCTGTATACGGTTGAAAAAATAATGGTACAGATTGTTACGGCCGCAATCGCGGATGCAACAATGGCAAGAACACTGAGCGTGGACAGGCTGATAGAAAAGTGTTTGGCCTTCATGATGCGTCACCTCTGGTTGCGCTTCTTATTTTATTTGGCGATTCGCCGTAAAATTTTTTAAAGCAGTAGCTAAAATAATGCTGATCACTGTAGCCGCATTTTTCGGCAATCTCCAAAACGCGAAGATTTGAGCAAAGCAGCAGATCGTGCGCCGCGTTCATGCGGCGTTCTGTCAAAAGGGTAATAAAGTTCTTTTTTTTGGTCTTTTTAATCAAGGCGCTTAAATAATTCGGACTGACGGATAACTCGTTGCTGACACCTGTTAACGAAAGGTTTTCATCAGCAAAGCGTTCGTCAATCATTTGAATCACACGGTCGCACAGTACCTCGCTTTCCCGTTTTTGCAGATTGGATATAAGCGACTTGGCATTGCGGCAAAAGGAAACCAGCTCGTTTTTCATATCTTTTTCACTGCTGTATGAGGTAATGCGTGTAAAGGTCGGGTTAGAGGAGAGCAGCTGGAGCAACTCGGATTTATCATCGGTGGCGTTGCTGACAACGCGATATACGGTGGCAATCATTTGCACCATTAACAAATCTGCATTTTCCGGGGTGTTGTTTTCAAAAAGACCGTTAATAAATTCTTCCAAGTGCTCTGTGCTGCCAACCTTTAAAAGCTGCTCCAGCTTCAGCACGGTTTTTTCGACACGGTCAATTTCCAGTTCGCCGTCACGCTCCTGGTCGTTAATAAAGCGCACCTTGCCGGCGCCGTCACTGGTGTAGCGGCGTGCGGTTACGGCCTGAAAATAGGCAGAAGCACAATCGGACAGCGCGGAAAATTCACGGCTGACACCAACCGAGCAGGTTTGCCGCAAAATCCGCTTGGCAGATTGAAGCGCCTCACGCAGCGGCAAGTCCAAAACATTTGAAAGCTCACCCTCCGCTTCGGCCACAATCAGGGTGACAACCCTGCCGTAGACAAGGAGACTGGCAGAATATAAGTAATGAGAAAACACCGTATCCAAAAAATCGGCATGCTCGGCAGAGGTGCAGGCCTGTCCTTCTTCGTCCTTAAATTTAGAAACAAGGACGCAAAAACGGGGTGTTGCCGAAGGCTTTATAATGCCCAGTTCCACGGCATGTGCATACAATTCACCGTCTTTTGGCTGTTCTTCGCGGCTGCCAAGCATCAGCGGCAGCAAAAAGCGTTCAACCGAAAGCTTATGCAGCTGTTTTTTTAAATCTTCATCGGGTACGGGAATCATGCTGCCGAGTTTTTCATCCATACGGCGATGAATTTCAAACAGTTCTTCAGACATTTCGGAGGAGGAAATGGGCTTCAGCAAATAGCTGATGATATTATAGTTGATGGCGGTTTGTGCGTATTCAAAGCTATCGTATCCGCTTAAGATCACAATCTGCGTCAAGGGTCGCATTTCACGCACGCGCGCTGCAAGCTCCAAACCTGAAATCATCGGCATTTTAATATCCGTTAAAATCAAATCCGGCTCAAGGGTTTCGACAATATCCAGCGCTTCCACACCGTTTTCGGCTTCGCCGATGACAGAAAAGCCCGCGGCCTCCCAATCGACACGCTCAATCAATGCGCGGCGCAGGTCGTGTTCGTCCTCTACGACTAAAACGGTATACTTCATTATCCGTTCCTCCAAAAAAATAATGATATACTTATGACAAACATAAGTATATCATTAAATATTCCGAAAATCAATGTTTTTTATAACGAAAAAGTAAAATCAGCTGTTTAATTCGGTCTGTCGAGAGCTTGCGGCAAAATGCTTTGAAGCGAGTGTCTAAGACTCGTTCTTTTCCCATCCGGCATAAAGCGTTATGCTGCCGGTCAGCGTATCGGTGGTTGTATCCCATTTTTCTGCGTGATCGCGCGTTGTATACCAGCCTGTAAAGACGTAGCCCTCTTTTACGGGGTCGGGCACCGATACGATATCGTCATACATGCCCCGCAGCGGCTCGATATACGAGCCGCCGTCGGTATCAAAGGTAACGGTAAAGCCGCTGTGATGAATCATAAATGCCGTCGTCATAATTAACAGTGCAATCAGTGACAAAACCATTTTGTTTGCCGTTTTGACCGATATATTAATTTTGGCATACAGACCCCCGGTACGATGAGGAGGACTCTTTACCGCGGATGTTTGTTTTTTCATAAAAGCTTCACCGTCCTATACAAAATGATTGATACATTATTTTCGTGCCAGATATTTACGCATATCAATTGCGCAGGCTACCAAAATGATAAGGCCCTTGATGACATACAGCATATTGGCATCGACAGAAAGGAAGTTTAAGCCGACGAAAATGATTTGCAAAAGCAAAACACCGATGACAATACCGCTGATTTTACCGGTACCGCCGACAAACGATACACCGCCGATGACGCAGGCCGCAATGGCATCCGATTCGTAGTTAAGACCTGTGTTGGCCGAGCACGAGGCAATTCTGGCACCCTCGATAAAGCCCGTAATACCGTACATGGCACCGGCTAAAACAAAGACCAGAATAATTGTCCAAAACACGTTAACGCCGGATACGTTTGCTGCGTCTTCGTTAGAACCTACGGCAAACATGTTTTTGCCAAACTTTGTTTTATTCCAAATCACCCACATAATGAGCGTTAAAATGACGGAGTAGAGAACATATTTGGGTACAGCTACGCCGCCAATTTTAAAGAGCGTGCCGCGAACAAATTCCGTGTAGGAGGGATCCAGTCCCGAAAGCGTTTGCCCGTTGTTGCCGCCCAGCATAAGATACATCAGCACAAGACCGAATACAATCAGTTGGGTCGAAAGCGTTACAATAAAGGGGTGCAGCTTAAATTTTGCCACAAAAAATCCGTTTACAAATCCAATAACGGCTCCCACGGCGATAACCGCCAGCAAAACGACCCACAGCGGCATGACGGCAAGCGCCGGAAAAATTTTGTTGGCATAGCCTGTGCTTTGCAGAAGAGATGCGGCAATACAGGCAGTAAGCCCTACGCAGCGCCCGGCAGAAATATCGGTACCGGTGAGGACGATTGCACCCGCAATTCCCAAAGCAATGGGCAGCTTAGCTGCGGTTAGAGAGATAATGTTGATAATGGATGATTTGGAGATAAATGCGGGCACCCGTATTGCAATATAAATAATGGCGATTAATATAATAATATACATTGCATTGTTAAAAAGCAAGTCTGAAATCGCTCTGCGTTTGTCAGCGGAGGATTTTGCTTTAAAATCATCCATCCAGGCTGAGATGCGGTTTTTCTTTTTTGCTGTTGTATCTGTCATTTCTTCTTCCTCCTCTTTGTTATGCGTATTTTGCAGCCAAAGCCATAATTTCTTCCTGTGTGGTTGTGTCGGCGTTTACTTCGCCTGCCAGCTTGCCGCCGGACATAACCAAAATACGGTCACACACACCCAGTAGCTCAGGCATTTCGGAAGATACCATAATCACCGTTTTGCCCTTTTCGGCAAGCTCTAAAATCAACTGATAAATTTCGTATTTTGCACCGACGTCAATCCCTCGTGTCGGTTCATCAAGCAGCAGCACGGTCGGGTCGGTTAATAGCCAGCGTCCCAAAATGACCTTTTGCTGATTACCGCCGGAAAGACTTCGGATTTTAGTATCCTGGCTCGGCGTTTTCACACGCATGGAACGGATACACCAATCGGTGTTTTTCTTAAGCTTTGCCTTGCTTAAAAACGGCCCCGTTTTGCAGGTGGAAAGGCTTGAAATGGTTGCATTGTCGCGAATGCTTAAAATGCCGAAAATACCTGTGGCGCGCCGTTCCTCTGTTAAAAGTGCAAACCCGTTTTTAATAGAATCTCCCGGATTGTGGTTTTTAATCGTCTTTCCGTTTAGTTTTATTTGACCGCTGCGGCGTGTGGCGCAGCCGAATAAGTTTTCAAGCAGCTCCGTTCGCCCCGAGCCGTCCAGCCCTGCCACGCCGATAATTTCACCGCGGCGCGCTGTAAAGGATACATCGGAAAGCTTGGAATACATGCCGGAGAGATGCTCTACCTCCAGCAGTATATCGCCCACCTTGTTTACCTTGGGCGGATAGATGTTTGTCAGTTCACGGCCGACCATCAGCTTAATAATTTCATCCGTTGTCAGCGTGTCAGCCTCCCTGGTTGTAATCCATTTGCCGTCACGCATAATGGTCACTTCATCGGATATGCGCAAAATCTCGGCCATTTTATGCGAAATATAAATGATGCCGCACCCTTGGTCACGCAGCATGTTGATGATTTTAAACAAATGCTCAACCTCTTTTTCGGTCAGCGAGGAGGTCGGTTCATCAAACACAATTACCTTTGCGTTGTATGAAACAGCCTTTGCAATTTCAACCATTTGCCGCTGCGATACGGGCATTTGACTCATAATGGTTTTGGGGTCTACGAGTAAGCCGAGTTTATCGAAAATTTCTTTTGTGGCTTTATACATTTTCTTTTCGCTGGTCAGCGGAATCCCTTTTGCGACAGTCGGGAATCTGCCCAGCCACATGTTATCCATTACATTGCGCTTTAAAGCCTGATTCAGCTCTTGGTGCACCATGGCAACACCGTTTTCAAGCGCCTCTTTTGAGTTTTTAAAGTTAACCTCTTTGCCTTCAAGATAAATGTTGCCTGCGTCCTTATTATAAACGCCAAACAAGCATTTCATCAATGTGGATTTACCGGCGCCGTTTTCTCCCATCAGTGCGTGCACGGTTCCGGCTTTAACTGTCAGGTTGACCTTATCCAGCGCCTTTACACCGGGAAAGGCCTTTTCGATATTCTCCATACGGAGAAGGGGAGCCTGCCCGCCGGCTGCGGCATTGTTATTGAATTTTTTTTCATTTGTATTCATAAGCCTGTACTCCGTTTCGTATAAAGTTATAGCACATTATGGGCTAAAAACCCGACCGATTTAATGACCTTACGATATGAATGTATGGCAGGGGGCGATGTGTGTATCGCCCCCGCGTTTAGCTTTTTATTTCCCGGTATAGGTTGCGTAGGGGATGTTTACTCTCCAATTGCCTACCAGGTCATCTTGGTTTAAGCCGTCTAAAGCAGCTTTGCCGCCAAAGAAGTTTTGCGCAATAGCGGTTATGGTTGTGGCCATACCGTCTGCATCCTGCTTAATGGTACCAACCATGTTGCCGTTTGCAATGGCTTCTTTTGCTGCGTCGGTTGCATCAACACCAAATACGGGAATTACCTTGTCGCCGCCGTTGTTATAGCCTGCGGCTTGCAGACCGGAAATAGCGCCGAGAGCCATTTCGTCGTTGTTGGCAATTACCAGTTCTACCATGTTTTTGTTTGCTTCGCTGTACTGTGCCAAAATGGTGCCCATATAATCGGTAGCGGCAGCAGATGACCACTGGCCGTTTTGGTCAACCAGATATTTATTGCTGTTGGAAGAATCATAGAACACAAGTTCCGGCTTGCCGGCGGCTTTTAATACCTTGTTTGCATCCTCAACACCGTATTGCGTACGGGCAATGGCTTCCATATTGCCTTCCTGACCCTTAAACATAACGTAGCTGATTTTGCCGTCGCCGTTTAAGTCAACCTTGTCATAGTGATCGACCAAATACTGACCGATCATTTCGCCCTGCATGTGGCCTGCCATTTCATAATCGGTTCCGACAAATACGCATTTATCGTAGCTGCTGACAACCGATTCTTCAACCGAGCGGTTAAAAAAGATAACGGGGATGTCGTTATCCTTTGCCATGTTGATAATGTTTTGTGCGGCATCGTTCGAACCGGTGTCTACAACATTGACAACCAACAGCTTTGAGCCTTTTGCAATGGCTGTTGTCACCTGTTCGGTTTGTGTGGTTTGGTTTCCGTTGGCATCGTAGTTTTGGTATTTAAGCCCTGCATTTGTCAAAAGCTTGTCCATTGCGGAACGGACACTTGAAATATACGTATCACTGTACGTGTAATAAAAGACGGATACCTCACCGCCGCCTCCGCTTTGAGAATCATTGCCGCCACCGCATGCAACACCCTCCTCTATTGCAGAACAAGACAAACTTGTCTGCACTTCTTCTAATGCCTTCCAGTATACAGATGGGAGAAATGTT
>UQYH01000054.1 GCA_900545185.1 uncultured Eubacteriales bacterium
CCAGCGGAACGGAACCTTTAATTAAATGCTTAACAAAAGGCAATAAAAGCATTCCTAAAAAAAGAATAACGCTTCCAATAATATGATATACCCTTTTATATGTATTTAACAGTGCGCATATGGTAGCATTATCATGATCAGCTATTGGCCGATACATACTAAATACGATAGCAGTTCCAACGCCCAACTCAGAAATGCTTAAAACCGACAATATAGATGTAAATAAGCTGCTTAAGCCTAAATATTCCGCACCTAAGGTTTTTATCAATATAGTTCTGCATGCAAAGGGCATCAACAAAGTTGTTATCTTTTCAATAAATCCCCATACTATATTACGAACTGCATTTTCCGTTCTGCTCATGTTTCCGTTCTCCTACAATGGCTAAATTTCTTGTTGCAGCGATGCGGATAAAAAATCCCGCACCTTTTGCCGTTCTCTTGCAAGCGCCGCTTCGACCTGCTTTTCCGGTATTTGTATCACCCTTGTGCCAACGGCGGATGTATCTGCCTCAAACAGCTGTAACAGCGTTGTTATGCGCGCACTCATATCCGCATTTTCATCCTGTCGCCCAAAAACCATAAAGGGCTTATGAAACAAAATCGAAAACACACAGGCATGAAATGAATCTGTGCAAACCATCTCGGCATGCCTAATTAAATACAAAAACTCACTCGGCCCGCACAGGCAGTAATACGGCGATTGCGGATTCATTAAATCAATCGCTTCGGCGCCGTCACTCCAAAATGCCTGCATGGCTTTTTGCATCTCATCCGATTGGTTTCCCAAAAAATATTGCAGTACATAGGGCTTTTGCAGCTGCTCAATCGGTTTTTCGATGACTTCCCACTCTGCCGCCGAAAGCAACAGCGTCGGGTCAGCCAAAACATCTGCTCGGCGCCCTGTCAGTTCCTCAATCATATCGGCCGCACTCTGTTCGCGCACACACAGCTTTTCAAATCCGTTAAAGCCTTGTCTGAATTTTTCCTGCCACGCCTGCGGAATCGTCGATACGCCTATGCTCGGCGAAAAGCAAATGCGTTTTTTTCGCGGCGCAAACCGCAAAAACATGCAGTTGTAATCCGTTTCATTTTCTAAAAAAAACGGATTCCAAACCTGATCACTGCCCGTCACAAACACATCATAGTCTTCTGCCAACGCCTGCAATTTCTTTGAGGATGTAACATCTGCCGTTTGAGTGGGGATATATTCTTTTGTAAAATGCCGAAAACGTACATTCCGTACCCAATATGGTAATTTTTTTGCAAATATCCGCTGCACCAACGTAAACGGCAACACATTCACAAGCAGACAAATGAATGCTCTTTTCAAAAACGCTTTCATACTGCGGCTTTGAACAGGCGCCTGCGTGACAGCCTTATAACCCAGTTTTTGTAAATATACATAAACTGCATAATTTTGAAGCTTGTTGCCGTAGTTACCCTCGCCGTACAATGTAAAAACGGCTGCCCTTTTCACATTTTTACGCATAGCGTGTCACCTTTTTAAAAAAATTTTCAGTAAGTTCGGATTTATATAACACAAAAGCACCAAACCCTTTTTTTTCAGCGTTTCAATGCAAAACAAGCGCTTAAATGTAAAGTTTTGCCTGATTCTTCGCTTTAATATCTCAGCATATTCCATACCGCTGTTTTGCTTGTAAATTTCGTAAAGCTTTAAGGCCGCATATCCCAAATCCGCGGCATACGCTTCATCCTCCAAACCAAGAAGATTTTCCTTTAACAGCGCCCCGATTTGTCTGCATGCCGTAAATGCGGTTAAATGACTTTCCGTGAACGGCCTGTTATATGCGCTGTCTGCATGGATGACATAACCATAGAGCGGCTCAGAGGTGTAAAACAGTTGTTTTGACCGTATTAAGGCCTCAACCACAAACAAAGCATCTTCATATATCTTAACTTCGGGGTCAAATGTCAACCCCTGCAAAAGCTCTGCTTTAAACAGTTTATTCCATAAATGTCCGGCAAAATAACGTCCGCGCAAAAGATTTTGAATGGCCGCTTTTCGGTCACACAAAAATTGAATATTTCGTCGGCAATTGCTTTTACGGCTTCCATCATCATAGACAAACTCAAAATCACAAACGGTTACGTCACAATCGTTTTGGAGCATGGCCGTAAGCAGCTTTTCATACATATCGGCTGCAACATAGTCATCACTGTCCGCAAAACCGATGTACTTGCCATGTGCGACAGAAAGCGCCCTGTTGCGCGCTGCCGAAACACCGCTGTTTGGTTGATGGATCACCCGAATCCGCTTATCCTGCTCTGCATACCGGTCACAAATGGCACCGCTTGCATCTTTTGAGCCGTCATCCACCAAAATAATTTCAAGGTTTCGGTAGGTTTGGCCGCACAAGCTGTCTATGCAGCGCGTAAGGTATGCTTCTGCATTATATACGGGAACAATAATACTGATCAATCCGGCATCCATCCTGCCTCACTCCTTTTGTTACTATGTTTGGTCATTCACTGCGCAGGTTTGAGATATCAAAATGCCGATAGGCCACACGCAGCACAAAGGCCACCGCAACAAATCCCATTGTATATGCCCAGCTGCTGAGGAGATCTCCGCGCAGCATAAAGAAAAACAGCGATAGCAAAAACAAATATACCGAGCCGCAATTTTCGCATTCTTCCTGCGCCTGCCAATAGTTTGTATCAAGACGCGAAACCCAGTAGCCGACCAGCAGTGCAAAAACGATAACGCCGGCGTACCCGAAATTAATATATGCCTCACCCATAAGCGGACAGGAAACATTGGTAAAATCCTTCCGCAGCGTCTCCATAATGGTTGCACCGGACCCAATTGGCTTATTCGGCCAAAACGTACGCGGCACAAAAAACAAAACAGAGCCAAGCAGCTGATGTCCGTAGGAAAAGCCGTTCCGTTTTACATATTGAACGGTTTGTCCCAGCATGGCAAATGCATCGTAATGCCCATCGGTGTAACTGCTGAAAAACCGCTTGGAAAATCCCGCCAAAAACTTGGATATATCTGCCTCAAATAAATTTTGATAACGAAACAGATTCATAAGCGGAAATAAAAACACCAACGCGACCGTAAAGAACCAATAAAAGGAGGAGCCTCTTTCAAATCGGTTCACAACAATTAAAATCAGCCCAATATAAATACACGCAACGCTGTAACGGGCAATAGACGTCGGAAAGTAAGATAAAAGCAAGCAGGCGAATTGCAGAAACGGCAATACGTACCGCTGCAAGCCGCGCTGTTTTTTAGCAAGCGAAAATGCATATGCTGTAGCAAATGTCAAAAAAGCAATGGATATGGATGTAACCAACATAGAAATTGAGCTGTTTGCACCTTCGTATAAGCCGACATTTTCATTTCGTCCGACAAACAGACCCGATACACCCTTGCGACGCAAGGCAAGCAGAAAAATAAATCCCGAAATCATCAAAAGTACGGTAGAAAAAGAAGTAGACGATTCAATCGGTTCTGATATAAAAAAGCCGTCGTTACGTTTTATTTCTCTTTTCTTTGCTTTATATAGGCTTGTACCAATAATAAAACAAAGTGAAAAAAGAAACAGAATTACATTGGCGCTCCACACCTCTGTATCATTTAACCGCCCCCATGGAAAATCATGCCGGGTGTACTGCACAAGCGGTGCAAAAAACATAAAATAAAACATAAAAATCCAAAACATAAGCTCCAGCGAATACGGATGCTTAAACAGCGCCCGCAGCGTGAAAGCATAAAACAAAGCGCCATTTAAAAAAAACAGCAGCAGTATGTCCGGTCTGCAATCCGCATAAGAAAGGTTAACCACTAAAAATATATTCATAAAAAGCGTCACAACAGCCGTCATAGCACAGCTGTTTTTATTTTTTGTATTGGTCATAATCATTTTCTTCCTTTAAGGTTGGATATGTCTAATCTAATATGTCTCATTCGCATATAAACTCATATATCTGTTAAAATTGTTTGTTTTGTCAAAAGAAATCTCGGCCAATGCGTGAAAGGCATCATCTCTTATGCACTTTGCAACAGCATAAAACTCTCCCTTAGGAACTTGATTATTTTTCGGCACGCTCTCACTGCTGCCACCCGTCATATACGTAATGACAGGCGTACCGCAGGCCTGCGCTTCCAGATTCACGGTTGGGTAATTATCTTCATACGTCGGATTCACGCAAACATCCGCTGCCGTGTAAAGTTCGGCCAGTTCTTTGGTGCTGTTGGTTCTTTCAATGCCAAGGATGTTGCCCGGCAGGTTTTGTATCTGTTCTTTTGAAAGCCCCACCAACACAATTTTGTAAGTATCATCCATCATTTCCGAAAGCTTCACAAAGTCCGAAAGGCCCTTGCGTCTGTCCCATACCGAAGCAACACCTAAAATAATTGTTTTATTCTCTAAATGATGTTCTGCTCTAAAATTGCCCACAGTCGGATGAAACACCTCTGTATCAATTCCGTTGGGAATGACAACCACGGGGTATTCCCGTAAGTAGGATTGCCGTGTTAAATCCGCCAGCCAGTGCGACGGCGTTACAAGCGTTACATTCGGCACACCTGTAAACAGCTCTTTTTTGCGCCGATAATTCCGGCAGGAAGCATCCAAACCATCACTTTTGGGATATTCCCGTTTTTGCGGACACCGATTGCAGCCAGTTTTCCATTTGTCGCAGCCCGCATAATCAAAATAAGCGCAATGCCCGGTAAAGCTCCAGCAATCGTGCAGTGTCCAAACAATTTTTTTGCCGCAGTTTTTTAAATAATTAAATAAAATTTCTATATTGACATAATAGCCGTGAATGTTGTGCAGATGAATGACGTCCGGGTCGTAAGCACGAATATCGCAGATTAATTTTTGAGTTGCACGGCGGCTGCCAAACCCGGCGTTATCGAAAAATCTGGCCGAAAGTGCATGGCGCGTAACGTCTCGCTGCGTCCCAATGCGCAGCGCATAGTGCTGATACTTCTCCGGCACGGTTTCGCGACCGTAAGCGATGCGGCAATCGTGACCGTTTTGCATCAAAATATCCGCCAAATCCGTACAAATTCTGCCTGTGCTTTTAATACCGCAGACAGAATTAATCTGCAATACCTTCATGTTGTCATCCTTTCACTTCAAATTGCACCGCTTACATGCAGATCGGAATCAGCAGGCAAGTGATGGGCACTGCCATCTTCCATTGTGTCAAACATCATATCAACATACTGATTCATGCAAACTTCTTTTTCATATTTCTGCAAAAACACTTTCCTTGCATTTTCACCCATTTCACGGCATAAACTTTCATTTTGTGAAAGTTCTTTAATTTGCGCTGCAAGGCCTAACGCGTCACCATTGGCTACGTTAATACCAAAGCCGTTTTTCAATGCATCCCGTGCAACATTGGCACGTTTGTCCATAATAGTGAGAATCGGAAGTCCGGCCATCATATAAGCATACACCTTACTAGGGGCACACAACTCGCAGACACCCTCAACCAAGCTGACCATGGCAAGCTGACTGGCGGCCAAAGCCGCTTCATAAGCCTCTCCCTGCAAAAAGCCGAGAACTGTGACATTTGTCAAATTCTCTTGCTTGACAAATTCTTTAACCGCTTCTACCTTATTACCGTGCCCGGCAAATAAGAAATGGATTGATTCATCATCACACAGCAGCTTTGCTGCCTGCAAAAGCGTATCAATATCCTGACAAATGCCCATATTCCCCAAATACAAAACAACAAATTTATCCTTATATGTTTCACAAAAGGAAGGGTCATGCTCGTGCTCTGTCACCGATGGTACATCCTTATACCAATTGGGAATCACGCAAACCTTGTCCTTTGCAATCGGACGATTTTTCTCAATAAATTCCTTCATTTCAGAGGACAATGCCACAACACGGTCTGCTTTTGCATACACATGACGGTTAATCATACGCATCAGCCCGGCAATAGCACCGCCCGCACCGATTTTTTGAGTCTTGATTGCAATTTCGGGGTATACATCGTGCACAACCAAAACGAGTTTGCATCCAAAAAGTTTTTTTGCCACACACGCAACCCACGGCAAAAGCGGCGGATTGGTATAAACAACCAGAGAGCGGTAATCACGCAGCCGAAAGATATTAAGAAACATAGCCGCCGTAAACGAAAAATAGTTAACCAAACGGCCGATTTTGCTTTTGCGCGCCAAATGTATGTACTTCAGTCTGCGAATACCGATATCGCTTACTATTTCACGTTTCGGCAGTTGTTCTGCCGTTGTATATTCTTTGGGATAACCGCAAAGCGCATCAACCGAAAGTCCGGCACGCGAAAGCGCCTCGGCCGTATCATATGCAAGAGTAGCCGTTGCCGCATATTCCGGATAAAAGAATTGACACAAAAATAAAACGTCTTTCTTTTTTGCTTTGTCTTTCGCAATGTGCTGCTTTTTCATAATCCCACTTCTCTTCCGGCAATTTTTGCAATGTTATATTGTGAATCATGCTCTAATTTAAAATAGACACAAAGGGTTACATAACACTATTTTTTTACTGTAAAAGCGTTTGCAACGCATAAATCACATCAATACATATCGTATCATATTTTTATACAAAAAGCAAGACTTTTTTATCACCATTATTAGGCAAAATGCGAAAAACACGTGTTTTATTCTACTTTTTTCGACATTTGACAAGCATAAAATGTCAAGTTGTGTGCTTGTATTGAAAAATGCAAACGGGTGCGGCAACATAAAATTTGTCGCCGCACCTGCTTTACATAATATATTGACTATGCGTTAATGTCACACACCCATTTTGTTCTTTCTCAGCTGCTCGGTTTCGGTATAGTTATGTGTTGCTACATGACCCGGCAGCGGCAGGATTTTTTCATGAATGGCATCAATGATCCAATCCTTTTGCGGGAAGAAGAAGTCTTCCAGCTCATGAGACGGTGTGATCCAGTTTTGTGCACCCACAACAACCGGCGGAGCATCCAAATAATCGAATGCCATTTCGGTGATGTTCTGTGCAATGGTGTTAAGAGCAGAACCTCTTGTGCAAGCATCACTTGCGAGTACGATTCTGCCGGTCTTTTTAACAGACTCAAGCACCTTATCATAGTTAAACGGTACAATGCTTCTTGCGTCGATTACTTCGCAGGAGAGACCGTACTTTTCTTCCAGCTCTTGTGCTGCATCCAGCGCACGATACAGGGTTGCACCAATGGTCAGGATGGTAATGTCCTTACCTTCCTTCTTCACATCGGGCTCGCCCAGCGGAATTTCGTAATAGCCTTCCGGTACGCCGCCCTCGTGGAATCTTTCACCCATATCGTAAATTCTTTGGCTCTCGAATACGATAACCGGATCGGTGCCGTTTAAGGCAGAGTTCATCATACCCTTAGCATCGTAAGGCGTTACGGGGAACAGAACCTTTAAGCCCGGAATATGAGCACACATGCTCGTCCAGTCTTGTGAATGCTGTGCACCGTACTTAGAACCGACAGATACACGGATAACAACCGGCATTTTCAGGATTCCGGCACTCATGGACTGCCATTTTGCCAGCTGGTTAAAGATTTCGTCACCGGCACGGCCGATAAAGTCACAGTACATAATTTCGGCAATAACACGACCGCCGCTCATAGCGTAACCAACCGCCGAACCAACGATAGCAGCTTCGGAAATCGGCGCATTAAAGAAGCGATGATACGGCAGAGCCTCTGTCAGACCCTGGTAAACAGCGTAAGCGCCGCCCCAGTCACGGTTATCTTCACCATAAGCAATCAAGGTCGGATCTTCATAGAACTTATCAACGATTGCTTCAAACAAGCCGTCACGCAGCTGGAACACCTTGTTCTTAGAAACGGGCTTGCCGTTTTTGTCCAGGCCAAAACGCTCTTTCTTGGCAATCTTTTGTACACGCGGAATTTCTTCCTTCGGAATCAATACATCCGGTGTACCCTCTGCCATCTTCGGAACGCTCTGGTTCGAGAACATCAGGTCGGAGATGATATTCGGGTTCTTAACAAGATCCATTCTCGGAGATACGCTGTCATCAATTGCCAGCTTAACAATCTTCATAATACGTTCTCTGATGTCGTCACGCATTGCTGCAAATTCGTCTGCCTTTGCAACCTTGGCTTCAACCATCTTCTTCTCATAGTTAATGAGAACGTCATGCTCGCCCCACTTGTCAATTTCTTCCTTGGTTCTGTAGGTCGAAGCATCGGACGGAGAGTGACCTGTCATTCTGTAGGTCAAGGTATCGAGGAGTACCGGGCCGCCCTGGTTCTTAATGATGTCGATCTTTCTTCTCATTGCATCAATAACAGCCAGCGGATTGTAGCCGTCAACACGCTCTGCATGCAGCTGCGTCGGGCTTACACCGGCGCCGACACGTGCCAAAATGTTATACGCCATGGTTTCGCCCATCGTCTGGCCGCCCATACCGTAAAGGTTGTTAAAGAAGTTGAAGATGATAGGCAGACCCTTGTTATAGCCTTCTTCCCACAGCTGTGTATACTGATCCATAGCGCCCATGTTCAAAGCTTCCCAAACCGGACCGCAGCCCATGGAGGCGTCACCAACGTTAGAAATAACGATACCGTCTTTTTGGTTGACTCTCTTAAACAAAGAAGCACCCATAGCAATGGTAGCACTGCCGCCAACGATTGCGTTGTTCGGATAAATGCCAAACGGTGTAAAGAACGCATGCATAGAACCGCCCAAGCCCTTGTTAAAGCCTGTTTCACGGGCAAACACCTCTGCCAATGCGCCATAGAGCAAGAAGTCAATGGCCAAATCCTTAACGTTGCCCTTGTCCTTTTCCTTGCCTTCAACAACCTTATATGTACGGCCGTCAAAGAAGTTTTCCATATCGTCCAGCAGTTCTTTATCATCCAGCTTATGGATGCAGGAAAGACCCTTTGCCAAAATTTCACCGTGGCTTCTATGCGAACCAAAGATGAAGTCGTTTTTATTTAACAGATATGCCTGACCAACGGCAGATGCTTCCTGACCTAAGGACAGATGCGCCGGGCCGGGGTTGTTATAGGCAATACCCTGATATTCGCCCTTTGTTTTAATATCGAGCAGCATTTGCTCAAATTCGCGGATGATGGCCATATCGCGGTAAATCCGCATAAAATCATCCTTCGAGAAGTTTTTGCTCTCCTCTTTAACGGTTTTATTGTACTGATTGACCGGGATCGGCTCAAATTCAACAAATCCGGGTTTTCTCAGCACATCGGGATCCATAAATTGTGACTTCGGCATAATAAACTTCCTTTCGTTTTTATTTTACAGTTGAAATATACCTTCTCTTACGATTTCGCAAACCGTAGGATGCGGGAATACAATTTCCTTAATATCATCAACGCGCATTTCGGTTTCAATCATGATACCGGCCGACACGATGATTTCGGATGCGTAGTTTGCCAGCATATGGCAGCCGACCAAGCGGCGTGTCTTTTTATCCACAATCACCTTGCAGATGCCGTTGCCGCCCTCGTTTTCAGCCACATAACGGCCGCTGTAGTTCATGGTAATGTTTGCAACCTCAACATCCATGCCCTTTGCCTTTGCCGTTTCCTCCGTCACGCCGACACTGCCCACTTCGGGGTTTGTATAAATAACAGACGGAATCGCATCATAACGCATAATATCTTTTTTGCCCAAAATATTGTTAACGGCAACCTCAGCCTCACGGTACGCGGTGTGTGCCAGCATAGAATGGCCGTTTACATCACCGACAGCATACACATTGGGGATATTGGTTTTCATAAAGCGATCGGTTACAATCGCGCCGCGCTCGGTTAAAACGCCCAGAGATTCCAGGCCGATGTCCTTTGTGGAAGCACGGCGGCCGATGGAAAGCAGCACCTTATCAGCCGGAATTTCTTCCGTCTTGCCATCCTTTTCAAAGACAACAGCGTTCTTTTTAACCTCTGTAACCTTAGCGCCCAGCTTAAAGGTAATGCCTTTTTTCTCATAGTTTTTCATCAAAAGCTTTGAGATTTCGGCATCGGTCGGGCCGGCAATCTTATCCATCATTTCCACAACGGTTACTTTAGAACCGGCAGAATTAAAGTAAGAAGCCATCTCCAAGCCGATAACACCGCCGCCGACGATGACAAGCTCTTTCGGCAGCTCTTCCAAATCCAAAATTTCGCGGTTTGTCAGCACGGTACCGGCTTCAAAGTTTTCTTTAACACCCGGAATCGGCGGCATAACCGGCATTGACCCGGTAGCAATAATTAAACGAGGAGCCGTGTAACGCTCGCTGCCAACCTTAACGGCAATTTCGTTGCCCTCTCTGCCGTCAATCATGCCTTCGCCTTCGACAACCGTAACCTTATTGGCCTTCATTTGCATTTTAATGCCGGAAACCAACGTGTTAACAACCTTCTGTTTTCTGGCCAAAACGGCTTTGTGGTCAAACTTAACACCTTCGCAGGTAACGCCGTAATGATCGGAAAAACGGGCATAATCATAAATTTTTGCCGAATACAAAAGTGCTTTGGAGGGAACGCAGCCCTCGTTTAAGCAAACGCCGCCTAAAAAGCGTTTTTCAATCAGCAGTGTTTTCAGCCCGGCATGTCCGGCACGTTCGGCAGCCAAATAGCCGCCGGGGCCGCCGCCCAAAACGATTAAATCATAAGCCATGAGTATAGCCTTCTTTCTGTAAGAATTAAATTATTTAGCCAGCAATACGCTGAAGTTTTCCAAATTGGTCTTTAAATCCTGCAAGAACTTTGCTGCCGGAGCACCGTCAACCGCTCTGTGGTCAAAGGTGAGGGACAGACCCATAGCAGGATAGAACTTAATTTCACCGTCAACCTCTTTAGCGCGCTGTGTAACGTTATCCACACCCAAAATACCGGTTTGCGGTGCATTGATAACAGGTGTGAAGGATTCAATACCGAACGAACCGAGGTTGGTTACGGTAAAGCTGCCGCCCGTGAGCAGGTCGGGGTTAATTGTACCGCTCTGGCAGGACTGTGCCAAATCCTTAATTTCCGCACTGATTTCAGACAGGCTCTTAAGCTCTGCACAGAAGATTGTCGGAACCATCAGGCCGCGCGGCGTATCAACCGCAACACCCAGGTTAACATGGTTAAAGATGCGCATTTTATCATCAATCATATTGGCATTTAAGTCCTTATGTGCCAAAATAGTTCTGGAAACAGCATACAAAACCAAATCGTTGATTGTAATTTTGCCTAAGCCCATCTTCTCTGCATTGGCTTTCAGCTTCTTGCGGTAAGCCATAATTTCGGTTGCATCAAAGGTGGTGTTCAAGGTCAGCTGTGCCGTTGTTGACAGCGAATTATGCATAGCCTTAGAGATAACCTTTCTGATGTTGGTCAGCGGTACATCCGTATAAGCAACGCCTTCTTCAGCCTTCATGGCTTCTGCAACGGCTTCCTTAACCGGCTTCTTCAAGTCGCCTGTGGTTACGCGGCCGCCAATACCGGTACCCTCGAACTTTTCGGTGCTGCCGGCTGCTTCGGCCTGTGCTGCCTTTGTGAAGGCCGCGCCGCTCGCGCTCAGCGCTTCAACATCACGCTCAATAATTCTGCCTTTGGGGCCTGTACCTTCTGCAAAGCGATAATCCACACCCAGCTTGTCCGCATGATTTTTTGCACGGGGCGAAATGAAAACATTTTCATTTGCCGTATCGGAAATTTTAGCCGCAGGTACTGCTGCCACAGCGGCAGCGGCAGCCGGTGCAGCTTCTTCCGCTGCTTCTGCCGGTGCGCTCTCGCCTGCACCATCCGGACGGAACTGAGAAGTATCTTCGCCGGGTTCACCAATTACACATACATTTAACAGGCACTCAACATCATCGCCTTCTTCAAAGAAAACATCCAAAAGGGTACCTGCAACGGTTGCTTCTTCATCAAAAGCAGCCTTATCTGTTTCATAACTAAACAGCAAATCGCCCACATTTACCTGATCGCCTTTTTTCTTATGCCACTTTGCAATGATACAGCTTTCAACAGACTGACCCTGTCTGGGCATAATAACCGGTGTTGCCATAAAATCGTCTCCTTCTTTTTAAAACATACTGTGAACAAACTAGTTCAGCATAACCTGACCGCCGGTAACCGGAACGGCCTGGCCGGTTTCATATTCCTGCTCTACTATATAGAAAATTGCGCGCGCCACATCCTTTGTTTCACAGCCGCGCTTCATAGGAACCTTAGCTTCATAGAACTTTTTAACATCCTCAACCGTTTTGGCTCCGGGTACCTTGCCTGCATTTAAATACTGCACAAACAAGCCTTTTTCGGGATTCGACCAAAGCGGACCGTCAAAAAAGTTACCGGGGCAAATGGAATTAACCTTAATATTATATGTAACCAGCTCCAGTGCAAAGCTTTGCGTTAAACCAATACCGCCGAACTTGCCGCCGGCATAAGCAAAGTTTTTGTTAGAACCAACCAAGCCAGATTTCGAGTTGATTTGAATAATATCAAAGAACTTCTCCGGTGCAACGGCATGCTGCAGCTTCATCACACGGGATGCATACTTTGCGCAAATGTAATAAGCCTGATAGTTAATTTTTGTAACAAACTCAAAGCTCTTAACGTCCATTTCTTCCAGGCCGCCGGCCTTTAAAACGCCTGCATTGTTTACAAAAATATCAAGACCGCCGAAATGCCGTATTGCATCGTCAATCATAGCTTCAACAGATGCTTCATCCGAAACATCCACCTTGCAGGCAAAGGCACGGCCTTCGCCGTTTTTGCGGCATAAATCGTCTGCCACGGTTTTTGCCAAATCAATATTTAAATCCGCAATAATAACATAGGCACCTTCTGCCAGCATGGCCTCTGCAACGCCCAAACCAAAGCCCTGTGCCGAGCCGGTTACAATCGCGGTTTTGCCGGCCAAACGGCCTGGTGCCGCGGCTTTTTTTGCGGTAAATACGCCTAAACCCTCCACGCATACGGATGTTTTATCCGCCAGCGCTGCCTCTTTCACCTTTTCGGCTGCGTTTTCCTCCGTAACACCCGAAAGCGTTACGTCTGCCGAGCCGCCCTCGGCAAAGCTCAGTACGTCAGCGCCCATTGCCATGCGCAGCGCCGGTGCTATTTTATACAGCTTCATGATAACTCCTCCTCAATTACAATTTTACAATGCCTGCCGAAGAACAGGCCAAAACCCAGGCCTGCAAAGCAGGTCTGGGCTATATCATTAGTTTTTGTGTGCTAAAAGGTATTGCTCTGCTTCTTTGCACCAAATACCGTTGTTTGCCTTAACAATCTTGTCGATTTCGCGCAGAACCGGATCATCGGATGCACCAAAATCACTGATTGCAACAAGCGGCATATGAATGTTTAAGTAAATCAGCTTTTTACCGCCGGGGATTTTCGGCAGATTCAGGGTGGTATCAATTACCGCGTCAATACCGCCGACATGCGTAATCATCATAGCCGGATTGATTTTACCCTCTTCCATCATCTTAAGGGATTCTTTCATATCATCCGTATTGCCGCCGCTGGTGCCGACAATATGTGTTGATGCATAATGTACGTTATAGAAATTAAATTCAGCCGAAAAAGCAGGGTTTGTCGGGCCTGCAAAGAAGTTTAAGCAGCCGTCCTTACCCAGGATTTTGTCACCCATTTCAACAACAGGCTTTACGGGCGCAAAAACAAATACATCGTCATAACCCTTGCCTTCGGATAATTCCATCATTTTTTCAACCGGATTTTCAATATTACCCGTGTTCAGATAAATCAGCTCTACGCCGTTTTTCTTCGCTTCTTCAACCGTTAAGATAGAAGCTGCGCGGTCAAGACGAGTCTGGTCAATATCGGTTACAACCAGTCTCTTCGGCTTTCTTTCGTTATGCAGTGCATAATCAATTGCACCAAGACCCATCGGGCCGACACCGGCCAAAATGGCCATGTTGCCGCCGATAACGGTGCCCATGCTATGTACGTAAGAACCGGCCTTAGTATGATAGTTTGCATGGAAACCGCCCACGATGCAGCTCATCGGCTCTGCCAAAGAACCATAGAAGAAAGCTTCACCGGCATACGGAAGCAGGCAGCCCATTTCCATAAACTCGTGCGGTACAATAACATAGGTTGCGCCGCCGCCGATATGTGCATATGAATAACCGGGAGCCGCCAGCGAGCCTTTATAGTTAATGGCCGGCTGAATGGCAAAGCGCTGTCCTTCTTTATACTTGTCTTTCCACTTGCTGCCAACCTTTACGATTTCGCCGCAAAATTCGTGACCCAAAATAATCGGGTGCTCTGCAACATCATTCGGCACGCGCTTATGGTCTGCGCCCTGAATTGCCGCCTTGTATGAGGACATACAAATGCTGTCTGAAATAACATGTGCTAAAATTTCATCGTCTTTGATTTCCGGCAGTTCAAATTCCTCCAGCCGCAAATCGTTTTTTCCATACAGTCTAACTGCTTTTGTTTTCATGCTGCCACTCCATTTCTACCTCGCTTGCGAGGTTCTTAATATAGAATATGATTGAATTCCCGCTACATAATTTGCATGCCTGCCGCTGCAGCCGCTTGCTTTAAAGCCACGTTCGGCGCTTCATCCATAATTAAAATATCCACATCCTCCGGCATGCAAAAGGTATGCGGCATTGATTTGCCCAGCTTACCTGCATCCATTAAAATAATGGTCTTTTTGGCTTTTTGAATCACAAACCGTTTCAGTTCCTGTTCGTCAAAGCTGCCATTTGTAAAACCGTCCTCCAAACTGTAACCGCTGGCCGCCATAAAGGCAATATCAATGTTAATATGGCGCACATGCTCAATGGCGCCGGCGCCGGATACGCACAAATTGCTGCGGTTTAATTCACCGCCAACCAAATTCACCGTTGCGCTTTGGTTTTGCGACAGCTCCAAGGCCACATTCACACCGTTTGTGATGATGGAAAACCGACCGTTTTTCAGCTGTCGTGCCAGCTGCATCATGGTCGAACCGGCATCGATAAAAATGCTGCGGCCCGTTTCGGCCAGCGGCGCTGCTTTTTCGGCAATCAGGCGTTTGCCGGAGGCATTCATAATTTCGCGCTGAATATAATCGCCCTCCACATCCTGAATCAAGCTTCTTGATAAATGAGAAAGCGATTTGGCACCGCCCTTAATTTTAATAATGCGGTTTTCGTTTTCCAAAAAATCCAAATCACGGCGGATTGTCATAGAAGAAACGTCAGGAAAAAGAGCCTCCAGCTCATGCAGGCTAACCTCGCCTTTTTGGTCAATAATGTCAGAAATCGACTGTCGCCTATCCTTCAGCAACTTCTCATCGCCTCACATATAAATGTTATTTTTTTTCATCCATTTGTTATTATATAACATTTTATTGGTCAGGTCAAGTCATTTATCAGCTTTTTTTGCAAGAAAATCAATTACATTCATTGGGTTGTAACATAACTGTAATAAACAAAATAACTAAGCGAGGCAGGGAAGAACATAGTTCTTCCCTGCCCGAGCGTGTCGAAAAAGTCGACACGCTTCAA
>UQYH01000055.1 GCA_900545185.1 uncultured Eubacteriales bacterium
TTTTTTTTCAAGCAGAAGACGGCATACGAGATACATCGGTGACTGGAGTTCAGACGTGTGCTCTTCCGATCTAGAAATAAGCTGTAAAGTACGGCTTTACATTTTATTTCTTATCTCTTGCTTTTGGTTTATTACCTCGAAAAAATTTTGGAGGTTAGATATGTACAGAAAATTTGAAACAGAACTGGCGGGACGTCCGCTGGTCATTGAAACAGGTAAATTTGCAGAGCTGGCCGGCGGTGCCGTTATGGTGCGCTACGGCGACACGGCTATTTTGTCAACGGCTACGGCTTCGGCCAAGCCGAGAGAGGGAATTGACTTTTTTCCGCTGAGCGTTGATTTTGAAGAAAAGCTTTATTCGGTCGGTAAAATTCCCGGCGGTTTTATCAAGCGCGAGGGTCGTCCTACCGAAAAAGCAATTTTGGCGGCACGTGTGATTGACCGTCCGATTCGTCCGCTGTTTCCGAAGGATTTGCGCAACGATGTAGCGGTTGTCAACACGGTTATGTCCGTAGAACAGGATAACTCACCCGAAATTACGGCCATGATCGGTACCTCTTGTGCCATCAGTATTTCGGATATTCCTTTTGCAGGCCCCATCGGCGGTGTTGTTGTGGGTTATGTGGACGGCAAGCACGTGATTAACCCCACCAGCGAGCAGCGCGAGAAGAGCTTGATGTCCTTAACCGTTGCCGGTACCAAGGAAAAGGTTGTTATGATTGAAGCCGGCGCTAAAGAGGTTTCGGAGGATGTTGTTTTTGAAGGGATTCAGCTGGCGCATGAAGAAATTAAAAAGATTTGTGACTTTATTGCCGGGATTCAGGCAGAGGTCGGCAAAGAAAAGTTCAGCTACGAGCCGCATGTGATTGATCCTGAAATGTATGAGGACGTAAAGGCTTTTGCAGAGGATAAGCTGAAAATTGCGCTGGATACGGATGATAAAACCGTTCGCGAAAAGAACTTAAAGGTTATTTATGAAGAACTGTATGCTCATTATGCCGATAAATATAATGAAGAAGAGCATGGCGCAGCCATTACCGAAGCTATGGAAAAGTTGCAAAAGACCATTGTACGCCGCTGGATTTTAGACGAAGGCAAGCGTGTTGACGGCCGCAGCATTACCGATATCCGTCCGCTTTCGGCCGAGGTTGCCTTGCTGCCGAGGACGCACGGCTCCGGTATGTTTAAGCGCGGACAAACACAGGTGCTTACGGTAGCTACCTTGGGTGCTATGGGCGATGCACAGGCGCTTGACGGCATTGATTTGGATGAACACAAGCGTTATATGCATCACTATAATTTCCCCTCCTATTCGGTTGGCGAAACGCGTCCGTCAAGAGGTCCGGGACGTCGTGAAATCGGTCACGGTGCACTGGCGGAGCGTGCGCTGGAGCCGGTTGTGCCGTCTGAAGAGGAATTTCCGTATGCCATCCGCTTGGTATCGGAGGTTTTAAGCTCTAACGGCAGTACCTCTCAGGCCAGCGTTTGCGCCAGCACCTTGGCACTGATGGATGCCGGTGTGCCGATTAAGGCACCTGTTGCCGGTATTTCGGTCGGCTTGGTTACCGAGGGTGAGCGCTTTATCACAATGGTAGATATTCAAGGTCTTGAGGACTTTTACGGCGATATGGACTTTAAGGTTGCCGGTACGAAGAAGGGTATCACCGCTATCCAGATGGATATTAAAATTGACGGCTTAACACCGCAGATTATTAAACAGGCACTGGCACAAACCCGTAATGCACGGTTCTATATTATTGACGAAGTGCTTTTAAAGACCATTGCAGAACCCAGAAAGTCGCTTTCGGTTTATGCACCGAAAATCTTTACTATGACGATTGATACCGATAAGATTCGTGACGTTATCGGCTCCGGCGGTAAAACCATTCAAAAGATTATTGCCGAAACCGGCGTTAAAATCGATATTGAAGATGACGGTAAGGTTTACATTGCAACGGCTGATGAGGCAATGGCCAACAAGGCAATGGAAATTATTAAGGGCTTAACCGGTAACATTGAAATCGGTTCTATTTACAAAGGTAAGGTTGTTAATATTCTGCCCTTCGGCGCATTTGTAGAATTTTTGCCCGGCAAGGACGGTATGGTGCACATCTCCAAGCTGGCAAATCACCGTGTGGCCAAGGTTGAGGATGAAGTGAACATCGGCGATGAAGTTATGGTTAAGGTCATTGAAATCGACAGACAGGGTCGCATTAACCTCTCGCGCAAGGACGCAATGAACGAATTAAATCTTTGGTAAAAACAAGGCGCGGCGGTCGGCAATGTCGGCTTGCCGCGCTTTAGAGTTAGGCATCTGAAAGCCATCTGCCATATGGGGTTGACTCCTAATGCCTACCCCCTGTATGGGGTCGGCTGCATGCCTGTGGAGTAATTATATGCTTTTGGTTGGGATTAACGCAAAATATATTCACAGCAATTTGGCGATTCGATATTTGGCTGCGGCGGAGCCGCGCTGCCGTTTTTGCGAATACAGCATTGCAGACAGGCCGGAGCAGATTGCGGCAGACCTGTTTAAAACAGGTGCGCGCGCCTTTTTGTTCTCTTGCTATATATGGAACATTGAAACCGTTTTGCGCGTTTGCGAAATTTTAAAGGCGGCCGACAGAACCCTGCGGTTGGCGCTCGGCGGCCCGGAGGTCAGCCTTGACGCGGAGGCTTGTCTTGCCGCACATCCGTCGGTTGACTTTATTTTGTGCGGTGAGGGGGAGCCTTCCATTACGCCGTTTGCCGACATGCTGTGTGCGGATGGCAGTCCCGATGCCGTACCGGGGCTTTGGTATCGGTTGGGGGACACTATATGCAAAAGCCCCTTACCACCGCAGGAGGCCGATTTGGAAGCCCTTCCGTTCCCGTATACCGATGCGGATATGGAGGCGCTGCAAAATCGGATTGTATATTTTGAAACTTCGCGCGGATGTCCGTATCGGTGCGCATTTTGCCTTTCGGGCAGCGCCGGACGGCTGCGGTTTTTGTCGGTCGAACGTACAATGCGTGCGGTTGATTTTTTTGCGCGTCATCATGTACCGCTTGTGAAGCTGGTGGACAGAACCTTTAATGCCGAACCCAAACGGGCACTGGCCATTATTGAGGGGATTAAGGCGCGCGGCGGACAAACAACGTACCATTTTGAAATCCGTGCCGAGTCTATGACGGAGGAATTGATTCACAGTCTGCAAACCGCGCCAAAAGGCATGTTTCAGCTGGAAATCGGTGTGCAGAGCACGAACCCCGAAACACTGGAGGCCATTTGCCGCAAGCCGGATTTTGAAAGGCTGACCAAGGTTGTGAAGGCGCTTGCCAAGAACAATAACATGCATCTGCATTTGGATTTGATTGCCGGCTTGCCGGGCGAAAGCCTTGCCATGTTTATTCGGTCGTTTCATACGGTTATGGCTATGCATCCGCACGATTTGCAGCTGGGTTTTTTAAAAAAACTAAAAGGTGCGGCGCTTAGTGCGCCGGGCAGCCGCTTTTGGTCGTTTCCACCGTATGAGGTGATTCACAGTGATGCCATGAGCTATGCGGATTTGCTTCTTTTAAAAGATGTGGAGGAAATGCTGGAGCGGTATTATAACAGCGGCGCGTTTAAAGTGACGGTGCCGTACATTTTAAAAACGCATTATGCGGGCAGAGAGTTTTACTTTTTTTATGATATGGCGGTCTTTATGCAGGGTGATTTAACGGCCAAAAGCCTGAAAACCATGTTTGAACGGCTGCACAAATTCGGCACGGAAAAGCTTGCCGACACCAAAATTACAGAATATTTAATTTATGATTATTGCCTGCGGCACCGTGACTCTTTAAGCTTTATGCCGAGCGGTGACGGGCTGAAGGAAAAGGCGTTTGCCTTTTTAAAACAAGAGAAAACAGCGGCGCGCTGCTTCCCGTTATATGCCGGGGAAAAGCCGACCGCATTATATAAAAAAATACGTTTTGTTCCCATCGGCAGCCGCGTGTTTGCCTTTGATGCGGCGCATAGGACGGCAGTGGATGTAACAGAAGCCTTTGCCGGCCTGCCGGAGGGTTTAGAATAAAAAATGACGGAGGGTATTATGGAACACGAATATGTTGTGATTAAAGCAGAAGAAAACGGCGTGAGCATTATGGGCTTAACCAGCGGACGCGACACGCGTTTTCATCATACGGAAAAGCTGGATAAGGGCGAGGTTTTTATTGCGGAATTTACCGAAACGACAACGGCTATGAAAATTAAAGGGAAAGCAAAAATTTATACCAAGCACGGCGCGATTGAGTCGGAATAAGTAAAAAATGCGGCTGAATCGATGACCGCTGCAAAGGGGAGGTTTTTCTTATGTGGATGGTTGTATATATTGCGCAAAGTAAGGAATCGGCCGAGAAAATAAGGATGCTTTTGCAGGAGGCCGGGCTGCCGGTTAAAATCCGCAGCGTGAATCAAAGCGGCAACGACCAGTTTGGCTGTTACGAAATTTTAGTGCCGGAGGCCGAGCTTACGGAGGCGCACAGCGTGATTATTGAAAAGGCACTGTAGTTTTTTTGATTTTGATACAATGTACAGCGGCAAAGGCCGCAGAAACGGAGGATGCATATGAAAAAAATCGGCGTATTAACAAGCGGCGGTGACGCACCGGGTATGAACGCGGCCATTCGTGCCGTTGTTCGTATGGGTTTGTCAAGCGGTATGGAGGTTTGCGGTATCCGCAAGGGATATACAGGCTTAATTCACGGCCTGTTTACAGAAATGAATGCGCGCAGTGTTTCGGATATTCTGCATCGCGGCGGTACGATTTTGCAAACATCGCGCTGCCCCGAATTTCGCGAGGAGGCCGGCGTTAAAAAAGCCATTGAAATGGCGCATCGCGTGGGAATAGAAGGTATTGTCGTCATCGGCGGAGACGGATCGTTCCGCGGCGCGCGTGCACTTTCACAGGCCGGTATGCCGACCATCGGTGTCCCCGGTACAATCGATAACGACATCGGCTGCACGGATTTGACCATTGGTTTTGATACGGCGCTGAACACGGTTAAGGATGCCATAGATAAAATCCGTGATACGGCACAATCGCACGAGCGGTGCTCTGTCATTGAGGTTATGGGACGTGATGCCGGTTATATTGCGGCTTATGTTGCCATTGCAGGCGGTGCCGAAGCGGCCATTATTCCGGAAAATCCGTTCGATTTTGAACGTGATATTATTAAACCGATTATGGAAGGTAAAAAGCGCGGCAAGGAAAATAACCTGATTGTTGTGGCAGAAGGCATTGGCGGTTCGATGGAAATGGCCGAACGGATTGAAAAGGAAACCGGCATTGAAACACGTGCCACCATTTTGGGCCATATTCAGCGCGGCGGTAGCCCCACGGTTAACGATCGTATTTTGGCCAGCCGCATGGGTATGCATGCCGTAAGACTGTTAAAAGACGGCGTGGATAACCGCATTGTGGCCGTTAAAAATAATGTGATTGTGGACTATGATATTACGGTCGGCTTGCAGATGGAGAAAACCATGAATGCTGACATTATGCACATGCTGAAGATTTTGAGCCTGTAAAAACTTGTGCCGCCGCAAAAACTTGGCGGCGGCAGCTTTTTTATAAACATAAAGGACTTGACAAATGATGGAGACAAAGGTCATTCAATTTACAAAAGATACATCGGTATTGGACGAAGCGGCTTTGTGCCTAGAGTCGGGTGGTTTGGTTGCCTTCCCGACGGAAACGGTTTACGGCTTGGGCGCCAGTGCGCTGGATGCCGAGGCGGTTTCGCACATTTTTTTGGCCAAGGGTCGGCCGCAGGATAATCCTTTAATTGTCCACGTGAGCAACCGTGCCATGCTGGAGAAGGTTGTGCGGCAAATTCCGCCGCAGGCCGAAAAGCTGATGGAAGCATTTTGGCCGGGGCCGCTGACGATTATCTTTGAAAAATCGGATTTAATTCCCATGACGGTTACGGCAGGTCTGTCTACCGTGGCGGTGCGCATGCCGAGCCATCCGGCGGCACTGGCGCTGATTGAAAAAAGCGGCGTACCGGTAGCGGCGCCGAGCGCGAATCTATCCGGCAGCCCCAGCACCACACGTGCCGAGCATGTGATTGCGGATCTATCGGGTCGTGTGGATTATATTATTGACGGCGGCCCATGCCGCGTGGGACTGGAATCCACGGTTTTGGATGTGTCGGGCAAGGTGCCGCAGATTTTGCGTCCGGGCGGCTTGGGGCCGGAGGACGTGGAACGCGTTCTCGGCAGCGTTACGTTTGATGTGGCGTTGAAGGATCAAAACGCCGTGCCCAAATGCCCCGGTATGAAATATCGGCATTATGCACCCAAGGCAGAATTGATTTTGGTGGATGCAGGCGAGACGAAAAAAATGAGGGCGCTTTTGGCGGCCAATCGGCAAAACGGGCGCAAAACGGGTGCGCTTTCGGTTGGAGCGGTCGATTATGAAGCGGATTTTGTCATTGACTGCGGCACAGATGCGGCAAGCTATGCGCAAAATTTGTTTGACGCGCTGCGCCGTATGGATGATTTGGGCGCCGAGGTGATTGTGGCACAGCTTCCGCATGACAGCGGCGGCATTGTACCGGCGCTGCAAAATCGGCTGATGAAGGCGGCCGGCGGTCATGTTGTGGCGGATGTGATTCCCGTTTCGGAGGATGACACTTTATGAGTCAAAACACGCAGACCGCCTATTGCATACAAAATTTGACGGCAGATGATTTGGACAAGCTTTGCCTTTTGGAGACGGCTTGTTTTGCAAAGCCGTGGTCTAAGCAGATGTTTACCGGCGAATTTCAAAATCCGGCGGCGCACTATAGCGGCGTGTTTTGCGCAGAGCAGCTTGTGGCCTATTTAGGCATTTGGTATGTTTGTGATGAAGGGCAAATTACCAATGTGGCCGTGCACCCGGCGCATCGGCGCAGAGGGCTGGCGAAGGAGCTGCTGTTTTTGGCGGCGCAAAAGGCGCAAAAGGCAGGTATTGCGCAAATCACATTGGAGGTGCGCGAGCATAACACGGCGGCGATATGCCTGTATCAAGGCTTGGGATTTGAAACGGTCGGCCGCCGAAAGGGCTATTACGAAAACAGAGAGGATGCACTGCTGATGACTTGTTTTTTGGCAGCGCATGAAGGAGAGAAAACAAATTGAAGGATTTAATTTTGGCAATCGAATCCTCTTGCGATGAAACGGCAGCGGCTGTTGTTGCAGACGGGCGTACGGTGCTATCCAACATTATTTCATCGCAAATTCCCATACATGAGCGATACGGCGGCGTTGTGCCGGAGATTGCTTCGCGCAATCACGTGCTGAACCTGCCCGGTGTGGTCGGCAAAGCGCTTTCAGAGGCAGATTGCAGCTTTGAGGACTTGTCGGCGATTGCCGTTACCTACGGCCCCGGTTTGGTGGGCGCGCTGTTAACGGGTGTATCGGCCGCCAAGGCGATTGCATCGGCGCGCTCTTTGCCGCTTTTGGCGGTGAATCACATTCATGGCCACATCGCGGCCAATTATATTGCTCATCCTGAGCTAAAGCCGCCGTTTGTGTGCCTTGTGGCCTCCGGCGGACACAGCCATATTGTGTATGTGAAGGATTATACCGAATTTGAAATTTTAGCCCGTACGCGTGACGATGCGGCCGGGGAAGCAATGGACAAAATTGCCCGTGTACTGGGGCTGGGCTATCCCGGTGGGCCAAAGGTGGAAAAGCTGGCCAAAGAGGGTGACAGCCACGCCGTTGATTTTCCACGCGTCAGCTTTGGTGACAGTTGCTATGATTTTAGCTTTAGCGGCGTGAAAACAGCTGTGATTAATTATGTACATAAAATGGAGCAAAAGGGGCTTAGCATCAATCGTGCCGATTTGGCGGCCTCCTTCCAGCGCGCTGTGGTAGAGGTGTTGACCGAGCATACCTTGGCCGCAGCACAGGAAAAGGGCTGCAAAACCATCGCGCTGGCCGGCGGTGTCAGTGCAAACGGTGCGCTGCGCGCTGCGTTTGATGCGGCGGCAAAGGAGCAGGGACTAACGCTTTGCTATCCGCCGCTGGTGCTCTGCACGGACAATGCGGCCATGATCGGCTGCGCCGGGTACTATCTGTTTCGGGAAGGGCGATTTGCGGACAGCAGTTTAAATGCCGTGCCGAATTTAAAGCTTTTATAGTGTATTGCATACGGATTGCGAAAAAATCGCATAACGGGGGCGTTTTTACAATGGCAAAACGAAAAAAACAAAAGAAAAAAACGGGCGGCGGCAAGGTGTTTGGCATTATTCTTATAGCGGCGCTGGTTTTATATGCCGTGACGGTTGTGTGTGATGTGATGGGCATGCCGGGCGGCACGATGACGGAGATTACGGTGGAATCCGGCAGCGGCACGGCCGATATTGCGGCGGCCTTACAGCAAAAGGGTGTCATTATGCATCCGGCGTGGTTTCGCCTTATTTCCAAGCTGGGCGGTCACGATGGCAGCTATCAGCAGGGCGGCTTTGTGCTGCGCCAAAAAGCAGGCTATGCCGCCATTATGAAAACCTTGCAGGATACGCCGAATCAATCGGATGCGGTGCGCGTCACCATTCCCGAAGGGTTTGAACTGCGGCAAATTGCCGACCGCTTGGAGGAGCAGGGTCTGATTGACCGTAAAGCTTTTTACAACGCGGTTGAAAACGGTCATTTTGACTATGACTTTTTGAAAAATTTGCCCAAACGTGAAAACCGTTTGGAGGGATATTTATTCCCCGATACGTATATGTTCCGCAAAGGCGAAGGGGAAGAAGCCATTATTAATACCATGCTGGCGCGGTTTGATGAAATGTACACGCCGGAATTGCGTGCACGCGCCAAGGCGCTTTCCATGACGGATGATGAGGTGATTACACTGGCCTCCGTCATTGAGCGTGAGGCACAGGGTGACGCAGACCGCGACTTGGTTTCGGGTGTGTTCCATAACCGCTTAAAAAGCACGGAATATCCGTATTTGCAATCCTGTGCAACGGTACAATATATTTTAAAAGAACGTAAGGCAGTGCTTTCGGTTGCCGATACAAAAATCGAATCGCTGTATAACACATATTTAAATCCGGGCTTGCCCGTCGGGCCGATTGCTTCACCGGGACTGGCTTCCATTAAAGCGGCGCTGTACCCGGCCGAGACGGACTATTTGTTCTTCGTGCTCGATTCAACAGGCAAGCATCGGTTTGCCAAGACCTATGCGGAGCATCAGGAAAACATGAAAAAATAAAATGCGGAGTGTATTTTAGATGAACTTTCAATATGTTAAAGACTTTATGAACCGCTTAACGGCTTGGGTTATGCCCGGTAATTCTATTTGTATCTATCGGAACAATCGGGAGATTTTTCGTTACAGCAGCGGTTATGCCGATTTAGAAAATAAAATCCCCATGACGGGGGACGAATATCTTAATATATATTCCTGCTCTAAGGTGGCAACGGTGACGGCGGCTTTGCAGCTTATAGAACGCGGACACATTCTGTTATCCGACCCGTTGCAGGAATACATACCTGAATTTAAAGATGTGACGGTACGCGAAGCAGACGGCAGCCTGCGCCCGGCAAAATGTCCGATTACGCTGTACCATTTATTTACCATGACGGCCGGGTTGGATTATAATTGCAACACACCGTCTATGCAAAAGGCAAGGGAACTGACAGGCGGTAAAATGGATACGCTGACCGTGGCACGCTGCCTGGCAGAAGAACCGCTTTCATTCGATCCCGGCGCACATTGGCAGTACAGCTTATGTCATGATGTGCTGGCGGCTGTGGTAGAGGTGGTATCCGGCATGCGCTTTTGTGACTATGTGCAAAAAAACGTTTTTGAGCCGTGCGGCATACAAAAGGCCGCTTACCACATAACGCCTGCGATAGAAGCGCATATGGCGCAGCAATATAAGCTGGACACGGGAGAAGATTTTGACCCGGTTGCGGCACAAAGCGGTAAAAGTAAACAGGGCTGCGGCACGGTGCAGAATGTGGGGCTTGCGCCGCACCTTACCTTCGGGCCGGAATATGACAGCGGCGGCGCAGGCATTGTAACCACCGTCCCGGAATATGCCAAGCTGGCCGATGCGCTGGCCTGCGGCGGCCGTGCACAAACGGGAGAGCAAATTTTGGCGCCGGGTACAGTGGCGCTTTTGCAGAAAAATGCTTTGCCGGACAAGCTGCTCCCCGACCTCTTTTGGGGCAACATGATTGGTTATGGCTACGGCTTGGGTGTGCGTACGCTGATGGACAAAACAGCAGCCTCCTCCTGCGGCTCTGTGGGAGAATTTGGCTGGGGCGGTGCGGCAGGCGCTACGCTGCTGGCAGATCCGAGTACGGGTCTTTCCTTCTTTTATGCGCACCATATGCTCAATCCACAGGAGGCGTATTATCAGCCGCGGCTGCGTAATGTCGTGTATGCGGGACTGAGTAGGGAAGATTATTAAAAACGGAGGGAATGACAATGTTAACAACCAAAGCAGACAGAACTACTATTGTTGAAACAGCTGCCGAGAACGGCATAGGGCAACTCACGCTGGATAAGCTGCTGGCGCCGCCGCATCAGGCAGGCAAGCTGCGCACCTTTGCGCATGCTGTTTTGGAGCCGGACGCATCGGTCGGGTATCACGTTCATATCGGTGAAAGCGAAAGCTATTACATTTTGTCCGGCAGCGGAACATACAATGATAACGGAAGGCTTGTCCCTGTGACAGCAGGCGATGTGACCTTTACGCCAAACGGTGAGGGACACGGCATTGAAAATACCGGCAAGGAGCCGCTTAATTTTATCGCGTTAATTATTTTAGATTAGGAGAGATGCAGTATGCAACAGCTAACTTTGGAAATACAAGACAAAAACGGCAGGGTTTTAGCCGCAAAATCAGACGCAAAGCGTGTAGAACTGTTTTATCATGCAGCCTATAACGAGGGGGATACCATTATCCTTCGCACAAATGAGGCGGAAAGCTTTTTGGTGCTTCAGTTAGATGATGTACTGGGCGAAAATTTTGTGTATCAAAAAACAAACGAGCTTATCTATCACATTCCCTTTGATGAAAAACGGATTTCGTATAATCCCAAGGCTTTCGCAGGGGAATTGCATGTGCTGAAGGTTCGCACTGCAACAGAAGCGGAAATTGCGATGCAGAAAAATCTGGCTCAGAATGTGTATGACCAGCACGGCGATCCGGGCTGCTTCCCTCATGCACATGCGAATGTTGAAACGCGCGGCGAATCGGTGTTTGCCGCACGTAACGCGATAGACGGCAACAGCTGCAATGAAGGTCACGGCGCATGGCCGTTTGAATCCTGGGGCATTAACATGCAGGATGATGCGGAGATTACACTGGAATTTGGCCGCACGGTTACAATAGACAGCATGGTGCTGGTTACCCGTGCCGATTTTCCGCATGATAACTATTGGCAGGAGGTTACCTTTACCTTTTCGGACGGCAGCACGCTGGTACAGCCGCTGGAAAAATCAATTGCACCGCATGAAATTGCACTGGATGAAAAGAAAAATGTCAGCTGGATTAAGCTTGGCAGCTTACAAAAGGATCCGGCCGACCCCTCACCCTTCCCGGCGCTCAGCCATTGGGAGGTTTACGGAACGGAAGCAAAATAACTGACATAGATTCTGCAAACAGAGGCCGTCGCTGTGGCGACGGCCTCTGTTTTTTCGTCTTTTTTCTCACTTTATCGTATTTTTACGCATATACTGCAAGTGGGTGAACAAAATCACTTAATTTGCAGAAAGGATGAAATTTTTTTATGGATGAACGTTATCAACCAATCGAACGCGTAGGGTATGCATATGTGCCGATGCAAAAATTCGGTGAGATATATTCGCCGGAGCAAGGCTTGGAACGGGGGACGATTTTCCCCGAACTTGACCTGCCGATTTCGGTATATGGCATTTCGATGGAATAAGGAGGAAAACAATGACGGGAACAGACAGAAATAAAGCACAATTAATGCGCCAAATTATGGCACTGGCCTTTGCGCAAAATGACTTGGTATTGTTTTTGGATACGCATCCGGATAACCAAAGGGCGCTGCGGGAGTATCACAGAATAACACCGCAGCTTTTGGAACTGAGGCAGTATTATAAAGAAAATTACGGGCCGCTGACAGTGTCGGAGGTAACCTCCGGCACGGAGTGGAACTGGATTCACAGCCCATGGCCGTGGGAAAATTAAGGAGGAGTGGTATAGAGTATGTGGCAATATGAAAAAAAATTACAGTTTCCGATCAACATTAAACGTCCAAACCCCAAGCTGGCGAATTTTATTATAAGCCAGTACGGCGGAGCGTACTGCAAATGTTTGAGTAGCCTGGCTAATGCCGCCAAAACACGCATTTAAGCCGTTTTCCGCCATCTCCGCCTTTTATAATTTCTTTAAAAATTGTCCTTGCCATGTTGTTTTTTTCAACATTGCTTACACTTTCGTCTTTCAAAACCTCGGTCAGTCTGCGAAGCTCTTTTTTGTTTAGCTTGACTTCTTCTTTTGGTTCTTCCTCATGAGCTTGCTCAAGCATTTCATTCAGCTTATCAATTTCATCTGTAATGGCTTTTTTCTTTGCTTTGTACTCTTCAAGAGTATCTACACCATCTTCATAAGCAAGTTTTACTCTCTCCAGACGAATCTCAAGTCTTTGAACTTGTGCAGATATAATCCTATTGTCATCGTTGATATTTACTTCCCGAACAGAATTAGGATCAGCAAAATCCAGTTCAACATTTGGTAGTTCTATTTCGGATAAAATGTTAAGAATGATATTAGCTATTTTTTCTGCTTTTATATATCCAACGCCATCACATTTTCCTCTGCTTCGCTCTGAGCAACCGAAGTATCCGCCCTGATAAGACAAAACTTTTCCGCATTTCTCACACCTTAATAATCCGGTTAACCAATGAGATAAATCTTTACGATCTGAATTATAATACTTACCATACTTTTCTTTTTGCTTAACCAGTCTTTCCTGTGTCTTATCCCATGTTTCCATATCTATAATAGGTTCGTGATGTCCATCGCTGATAATCATATCTTCCAAATTATAGTTTCTTGAGCGTTTACCGTTTGGACTCCAACAGATTTTTCCTATGTACAACATATTGTGAAGCCAATAGTCTATGGTTCTGTTCTCAATCTTACAGTTTCGATGTGTTTTTATTCCCATAGCATTCAGTTCTTTTGCAATAGTTAAAAAGCCCTTTTTGTTCAGATAGTCATTAAAAACTTTACGTATAATCTCTGCTTCTTCAGGAACAATCACATATTCACCATTTTCAACCTTATAGCCAAATCCGGGGATAGAAAGAACACCGCCTCTTTTTGCTTTTTCTGTCATTCCTCGTTTTACTTCTTCAGCAAGGTTGATACTGTAAAATTCGTCCATTGCTTCGATAATAGCTTCTATAAGGATAGATAATTTATCATCACCTATATCTTCACTAACTGAAACAACATCAATATTACGCTCTTTTCTGAGCATAGATTTATAAACAATGCTATCTTCACGATTTCGTGCAAATCGACTGAATTTCCAAACTAATATAACGTCAAACGGTTTCGGATTACATTTTGCCAAACCTATCATTTCATTAAATGCAGGTCTGTTTTTTGTTTTTCTTCCGCTGATGCCTTCATCTACAAATATAAATTCTTCAGGTAATAAAATTTGATTTTTTTCCGCATAGAGTTTTATTTTTTCTAACTGACTGTCAGGACTGTACTCAAGCTGATCATCAGTAGAAACTCGTATGTAAGCTGCCGCTACTTTCATTTTGTTTAACCTCCTTCCCTGAAAAAAACGGCAACTATTCATTCTATACGATTATTGTATCAATGCCGCTTTTTGAAATCAAATTTTTTGCTTTTAATTTTAATTTTTTTGTTATGGTATTCGCTCAACGCTCGTGCCTCCATATCTTTTTTCCATTGTTCCATTTCATCTTCATTTAAGCTTGAGAGCATTATATCCTGCTCATCATCACTTGCTACGAAGAGTTCAACCACAAACTCATTCATTAATACCACCTCTCATAATTATATGTTTAACTTTTCACTTAAATAACAATGTACAAACTGCCTTTTGAGCATAAAAAAACGACCGATATAACCGATCGTTAAAAGCAAAAGCGACTGACTTTCGTCAGCCGCTGATTGAATTTATGCAATTCTTGATAAAACTATTGTTCTTCTGATTCTTCCTTTAGACTTTTAAACGCTTCAATTATAGGAAGCATATTCACAGCTCCAAAATCCAATTTATCCTTTTTGCCATAGCGCATCTGTTTGACAACATATTCCATTTGAGTTATGTATTCGCCATCAAATGCATACTCGGTTTCGTTTAAATCACAATCAACCTTCATAAACGCCAAATACTCGTCACTTCCTTTCATCAATCGTTCCTTTGAGGTCAAATTTAACAAGTTATCTTGATATTCTACAACCACATAAGTAGTCATAAAATATACTTCTTTGACATTTCCTTGCAGAATTTGCTCTGCCGTTTCATTTACCTTTCGATATACTGTGGTTTTTATATCCGCATGAAAGGTATCCAAATCATAAGTTTCATCTTTATACACCGTCATAATTGTTGGCATTAAATCAGAAGCTCCAATAATGACGTGCATCGAAACAAACTTATCAAACGGGGTTATTTCACTATTGAAATGAGGAGATTCCATAAACCGCTTTATAGAAAATTTTTTTATCGTCTTGTCACCCGTTCCAGGTAGAACTAAGGCAAGCCTACCTGCACGTTCGAATTCTTCTTTTTCGGGATAATATACATAATCATTAACGAGAAAAAAATCTTTTGGAAGTAATGAATAGCCTGTCTTATCAATTTGTGCTCTCAACTCATCACA
>UQYH01000056.1 GCA_900545185.1 uncultured Eubacteriales bacterium
CTATCAGCAAATGGGCGTTTGCCCTTTGCCCGAATAAAAGGAAACTGCCATGTTACAAGTTAACAATACAATTAAAACGGCCGGGTTTATGATTTTTGCCACGCTTTTGGCAAAGCTTGCCGGCATGGGGCGGGATGTTTTGCTTGCCTCGCTGTACGGCACAGGCGGACAGGCTGCCGCTTTTACCACAGCCAGCCGTATTCCCCTTTTGTTTTTTGATATTACCCTGGGAGCGGCCATTTCGTCCTCCTTTATCCCGGTTTATAATGAATATTTGGAAAACGGACAAAAGCAGCAGGCTGCGCGTTATGCCAACACCTTTGTAACGGTAATTGTGTTGATTACCGGTATTTTGTGTACCGTCGGCATGCTGTTTCCGCGGCCGATTGTCGGCTTTATCAGCGAAGGACTGGCCGACGCCGAGAAAAATCTGGCCGCACAGCTGGTTGTGATTTTGTTCCCTACCATGATTTTTACGGCTCTTGCCTATGCTTTAACGGGTATTTTGCAGTCGCTGGGCGAATTTAACGTGCCTGCTGCCATCAGCCTTGTTTCAAACGGTGTGATGATGCTGTATCTCTTTTTTGTGAAGGACAGACTGGGGATTCAGGGCGTGGCCGCCGCCATGCTGATCGCCTGGAGCTTTCAGGTTTTTGTGCAAATTCCTTCCCTTTATAAAAAGCAATTCCGCTATCGCCCCGCACTGGATTTGAAAAGCGAGGGCATGAAAAAAACGGTTGCTCTGGCGCTGCCTATTTTAATCAGCTCGTGGGTACAGCCCATTAACACAACCGTCAACATCCGCCTGGCATCGTTTTTAAACAACGGCCATGCCGTGGCGGCCATTGACTATGCCAACAAGCTGTATATTATTTGCGTAGGCGTTTTAACCTATGCCATATCGAATTTAATTTTTCCCTCCATTTCCCGTTTGGCCGCATCCGGTCGCAAGGATGAGCTGGCAAGCGTGATTGCCAAGGCCGTTAAAATTGTCATCGCCGTTTTACTGCCTGTAATGATGTTGTTTTTGCTGCTGCGCACACCGCTGGTGCGTTTTGTGTATGAGCGCGGCGAATTTACGGCCGAAAGCACGGTGCTGACGGCCAGTGCGCTTTTGTTTTACTCAATCGGCATGGTGGGCTTTGGCGTAAGCGAAATTTTAAACAAAGCTTTTTATGCCTTAAAGGACGGCAAAACACCCATGTTTGTTGCAACGGGCGGCATTGCGCTGAACGTTTTGCTCAGTATTCTGTTTGTGCGCGGCTTAAAAACCGGCTTGTGGGGCTTGCCGCTTGCCGCCTCTATTGCCGCCAATCTGATTGGTTTAACCCTGTTGATTTTAATACAAAAACGGCTGCAGCTTGTGCATCGTTCCGATGTGAAAAACATTGCCAAGCTGCTTTTGGCAGCCGCTGTGATGGGCGTTTGCGTATATGCTCTTTTGCATGCGCTCTCCTTCGGAGATTCCCTTGCTGCCCGATTTATGACTCTGCTGATTCCGGCCGTTTTTGGTTGCATGATATATATTGCACTTTTGTTTATACTAAAGACAGAAGAAGCACAGGATGTTATGACAATTTTGCGTAAAAAAGGAAAGAAGGTGGCGTAATGCAAAGCTCTATTTTACAGTTTTTTGCCGCGCTGTTTCACCGTTTGGCATATTGGTTTAACGAAAGCGTAACCGGTCGGCTGTTTAATCGGCTTTCGGCATTTTTGGCGCGTGTTTTTCGCGGCAGCCTGCTTGGCCGCTTGTTTGCCGCTCCGCAGGACGGACGCTTTTTCAGAGCCAGCCGTCTGCACGTTGTTCTCACATGGCCGATCAGGCTGTGCCGCGCGCTTGCCCAAAAGCTGGATGCCCCGGTGAAGCGCATGCTGGACACCAGCGGACTGGTTTGGCTGCTGCATAACTGGTACTATGTCAGCATCCGCGTTTACGGTGTTGTGCTGTGCGCTTTTACGCTGACCTACACCGCTCTGCGCATGGTTCTTCGTCGCCCCGGCACGGTGACGCTGGCTGTGCTGTTTGCACTGTTTTGCATATCGGTGCTGTGCATTTTAATCAACCGCAGCGTTAAATCGCTGTTTAAGGGCAGCCGCATTGCCACCGCTTTCGGCAGTCTGTTTTGTGATATTAAAAAGGATTCGGACAGTAAGCTGTTTTTAAAGGATCCCGAATTTTTCTTTGCCCGTCCCCTTTCGGGCATTGCCATCGGCGTTGTGTTGGCCTCAGCTGCCGCCGTTTTGCCGCTTAAAATGTTTATTCTTTTAATCGGCGGACTTCTCTATGTGTTTCTTTCGGTGGCCTCTCTTTCGTTCGGCGTTTTCACGGTCATTATCGCCGCGCCGATTCTGCCCACCATGGCACTGGCCGGATGCTGTCTGCTTTGCGGCTTTTCGCTCTTGCTGCGGCTTGTAACCTGCAAGGATTTTGAGCTGCGTTCCGTACCGCTGGCCGGATATATTGCCATTTTTGTACTGACGCTTGTACTGGGAACCTTAAATTCCTTTACCTTTGTAAAAAGTACGCAAATTTTGTTTTTGCACCTGGCCTTTATTTTATTCTACATTGTGTGCGTGCAGGCGCTTGATACCGAAAAAAAATGGTATGCCGCGCTCGTTTCGTTTGTGCTGATGGCCGGTCTGGTTGCGCTCTACGGCGTGTATCAGAACTTTGCAGGCGTAAGCTCCACCGCCTCGTGGGTGGATTCGCAGATGTTTACGGGCATTAAGACAAGGGTGTATTCCACCTTTGATAATCCAAACGTTTTGGGTGAATATTTGGTTTTGCTGCTGCCGCTGACCCTGGCCGTTATGGCCAAAAGCAAAACGGACGGGCAAAGAACAACCTATGCCGGTCTGCTTCTTGTGATGGCGGCCTGCATGGTGTTCACCTGGTCCCGCGGCGCATGGCTGGGCGTTTTTCTGGCAACGGCGCTCTTTTTGCTGATTATGGATAAGCGCTGGGCGCTGTGTGCCGTAGTCGGCCTGTTTATGCTGCCGTTTTTGCTTGGCTCCGGCTCTGCCGTTGCCGAACGACTGTTAAGCGTGGGCAACACAAATGATACCTCAACGGCGTACCGTGTTTCCATTTGGTTTGCCTCCGTCAATATGATACGGGATTTTTGGCTGAGCGGCATCGGACCCGGTTCGGAAGCATTTTCGATGATTTATCCCAAATATGCTTTGGCAGGCGCCAATTTTGCTCTGCACTCGCACAATTTGTTTTTACAGCTGTGGGTAGAGCTTGGCATTTGCGGCATTACCGCCTTTTTAGCCTTGATTTTGGCCTTTGTGCGCCAATGCTTTGCACTGTGCGTATATCAAAAACGCAGACGTGCGGCCGGGGCTGTTTGTCTGGCGCTGTGCGCCGGTACGCTGGGATATATGTTCCAGGGTTTAACGGATAATGTTTGGTATAACTATAAAATGGTTTTAATTTTTTGGATTGTGCTGGCCTTTGCCGGAACGGCCTCTTCTTTTGCCGCGCCGCAGCCTGCACAAAACGGAGGTGAGCGCGTATGATTCATGTTGTTCAGGTACTTTCCGACACCAACATCGGCGGCGCCGGAAAATATTTGATGAACTATTTAAAGTATTACGACCGCAAGACTTTTACCGTGACCGTGATTTTGCCGATCGGCAGCCGACTGGCAGACGCCGTTCGTGCCTGTCCGGAGGTTCGGCTGATAGAAGCGCCCTACATGGCGGATAAATCGTACGATAAACGCTGTGTGGCACATTTAAAAGAAGTGTTTGACGAAATTAAGCCGAAGCTTTTGCACACGCATGCTTCGCTTTCGGCACGTATTGCCGGCCGAAAGGCAAAGGTGCCCGTAATACTATCCACACGGCACTGCATTGAGCCTGTGCCGCACGGCTTAAAGGCCTTGGCGCTTGCAACGGCAAACAATGCGCTGTGCGATTATTACATCGCCGTGGCCGATGCCGTGGTGAAAAATTTAAAAGATTGCGGCATTAAAAAAGAAAAAATTAAGCTGGTGAATAACGGTGTAGAGCCTGTTCGCCGTCTTTCGCCCGAAGAACGCGCCGAAGTGCGCGCCTCGCTCGGCATTGCACCGGAGGATACGGCCTTTGGCATTTTTGCACGATTGGAGCCGATTAAAGGGCATAAATACTTTATTAAGGCTGCACGGCAGGTATTAAAGGACGAATCGGATGCCAAGTTCTTTATTGTGGGCAGCGGCTCACAGGAGGAGGACTTAAAACAGCTGACCGCACATTACGGACTGGAGGAGCACGTCATTTTTACGGGCTTTAAAGAGGATACCGCCCCCCTTTTAAACGCAATGGATGTGAATGTGAATGCTTCGGAATCGGAAGCAATGAGCCTTTCTGTTTTAGAGGCCATGAGCCTGGGGCTGCCCTCTATCGCCACCAAAAACGGCGGCAACCGCGAGCTGGTGCACAACGAGGTGGACGGCCTTTTGGTCGGCTATGCCGACAGCGCATCTATGGCGCTTGCCATGACGCGGCTGATGCATGACACCGAGGCACGCGCTGCCATGGCCAAAAACGCGGCGGAGAGCTACCTAAAAAATTATACGGTGCAAACAATGGTTAACCGTTTAGAGAGTGTTTATAAGGAGGTTTTACACCATGCTGATTGATGAAAAAGGAAAGGTTTTCGGCAAGCTGAATTTGCTGGATTTGTTTTTTATTTTAATACTGCTGGTTGCCGTAATCAGCGCGTGCGTTTACTTTGCACGCGGCGGCAAAAACACGGGGGCAACAATCCCCGTAACGTACACACTGGAAATTCAAAACCGCGACGCCGCTTATTTTGAACATGTAAAAGAGGGCGAACAGGTAACGGACGGCGTGAACAAGACCTATATGGGCAAAATCGTCAGCTTTAGCAAAAAACCCGCGCATGTGATTGCCCAGGCAAACGATAAGCTGCTGCTTTCCCATCCGGAGGGCAAGTTTGACGGCTATGTTGTGATTGAAGCCGATGCAAACGTAAGCTACCCCGATATTATGGTGAGCGATAAAAACGGTACGTTAAAAATCGGCAAGTCGCTGGCGCTGCGCTCCGAAAGTCTGGCAATGCGCGGCTACATTGTTTCGATTGATTATGACGAAAAACTGTTAGAGGAGGTGCGGTAATGCTGGATAATAAAGGAAGACTGTTCGGCAAGGTCAGCATTGTTGACTTGCTGGTTGTTGTGATTATTGCCGTTATGCTGGTCGGTGCGTTTACCGCCTATCAAAAAATACACAACAAATCGATTTTAACCGAAAATAAATCGCTGGTGCAAAATAACACACTGGATACGCTGGAGGTTACCATGCGCCTGAAAGAAGTGCGGCAGGTGAGTATGGATGCCATCCATGTCGGTGACGAGGTGTATATGAAGGATACGGGCAAATATCTGGGCGAAATCATCCGTGTTTCCTCCGAACCGGCCAAGCGCCTGATTTACGATTTGGATGGCAAGGCCGTAAACGCCGAGGTACCGGAACGCTTAGATGTTATTTTGCAGGTGCGCGTGCCCGGCAAACGCCTTGAAAACGGGTTTTACACGGCCGATAATATACACCTTGTGTATGATTCCGCCATGGAGATTGTAACCCCCTCCATTCAGACAACACCAAGCATTGAAACCATTACTATAATACCGGGTGAGTGATAAACATGCAAACATCGATTAAAAGACTGCGGGATGCCAAACGAATTGTGATTAAAGTCGGCACCTCTACCCTAACCTACAGTACCGGCCGCATTAACCTGCGGCGGATTGAAATGCTGACGCGCACACTGGCCGATTTATGCCATGCCGGACGTGAGATTATTTTGGTATCGAGCGGTGCGGTAGGCGTTGGGATGAGCAAAATCGGGATGACCGAAAAACCGAAAACCGTACGGGAAAAGCAGGCCTCCTCTGCCATTGGCCAAAGCGAGCTGATGAGCATTTACGGCAAGCTTTTCGGTGAATACAGCTGCGATGTGGCGCAGGTGCTTTTAACCAAAAACGTAATTGAGAATGAACAGCGCAAAAAGAACGCCATAACAACCTTTAATACGCTTTTAGAGTGGGGCGTCATTCCCATTGTAAATGAAAACGACGTGATTTCGACCGAAGAGATTGAATTTGGCGATAACGACACGCTGGCCGCCATGGTGGCAGGCTTGATTAAAGCCGATTTATTGATTTTACTTTCGGATATTGACGGCTTATACAGCGCCGATCCGCATCGCGATGAAAATGCACATTTGATTGACGAAATTGACGAAATCACGGACGATTTGTTCCATATTGCAGGCAGCGCCGGGTCAAGCCGCGGCACAGGCGGTATGGTAACAAAGCTGATTGCCGCAAAAAGTGTTATGTCGGCCGGCATTAACATGGTCATTGCCAACGGCCAAAATCCGGCTGTGATTTATGACATTTTGGACGGCAAGCGTGTGGGTACCCTGTTTATGGGAAAATCCGCACAAAACGACTGAGCAAGGAGTGAGGAAAATGCTGGATCAAATGGGTAAACAAGCAAAGGCCGCAGCGCTGCGCCTGATGACGCTGGATGCCGCCACAAAAGAACGCGGCCTGCTGGCCGTGGCCGATGCTTTGGAGCAGAATACAGACATCATTTTAACCGAAAACAAAAAGGATGTGGACGCATTTTTACAAAAGGGCGGCTCGGCTGCCATGGCCGATCGTTTGTCCCTGACAAAGGATCGTATTTTTGCCATGGCAGACGGCGTGCGCAAGGTAAACGCCCTGCCCGACCCGATCGGCGAGGTGCTGGGTATGACAAAGCGCCCCAACGGTCTTGTGATTGGCCAAAAGCGTGTACCGCTTGGTGTAATCGGCATTATTTACGAAGCGCGCCCCAACGTAACGGTTGATGCGGCGGCGCTGTGCCTGAAGGCCTCTAACGCCTGCATTCTGCGCGGCGGCAGCGAGGCAATTTGCTCCAATTCCATTTTGGCCGATATTATGATAAGCGCCTTAGAGGGTGCCGGCTTCCCGGCCGGGAGTTTGCAGCTTGTGCGCGATACCTCACGCGAGACAGCGCGTGAGCTGATGCGTCTTTCGGACTGTTTGGACGTTTTGATTCCGCGCGGCGGCAAGGGCTTAATTGCCTCTGTTGTGCAGAATGCCACCGTCCCCGTAATTGAAACGGGAACGGGCAATTGCCACATTTATATTGAAAAAACGGCCGACCCCGAAATGGCAAAGCAGATTCTTGTCAATGCCAAAACCAGCCGTCCTTCGGTATGCAACGCGGCAGAATCCTTGCTGATTGATGAAGCGATTGCGGCCGACCGTCTGCCCGATTTGGCTGCGGCGCTTGCGCCTTTTCATGTACAGCTGCGCGGCTGCGCCAAAACCTGCGCCATTTTGCCGCAGGCAATTCCTGCCACAGAGGAAGATTTTTACACAGAATACAATGACTATATTTTGTCGGTTAGGGTTGTCAGCGGCTTTGACGAGGCCGTCAGCCATATTAACGAGCACGGTACCGGCCATTCGGAGGCCATTGTGACCGCCGATTATGCATTGGCAAACCGCTTTTTGGATGAAATTGACGCGGCTGCCGTGTACGTAAACGCTTCGACCCGTTTTACGGACGGCAACGAATTCGGATTCGGCGCCGAAATCGGCATCAGCACACAAAAGCTGCACGCCAGAGGGCCGATGGGGCTGACCGCGCTGACATCAACCAAATATATTATTTACGGAAACGGCCAAATCCGCTGAAGCGCGGCCGAGAACGTTACAAAAGGTAAGGATGGAACATGATTCAAACAGAACACTTACGCTATACATACGCAAACGCCGGACTGGACAAGGTGAAATTTGTTTTGGATGATATTGACCTGACGGTGGATGAGGGCGAATTTGTCGCGGTGTTAGGCCATAACGGCTGCGGCAAATCGACACTGGCCAAGCATTTTAACGGCCTTTTGCTGCCCTCCGGCGGCACGGTTTATGTGGATGGCATGGATACAAAAAAAGAAGAACACTACTGGGACATCCGCAAGGCTGTGGGGATGGTGTTTCAAAATCCCGATAATCAGATTGTAGCCACGGTTGTGGAGGAGGATGTTGCCTTTGCACCCGAAAATTTGGGTGTGCCCTCCCCCGAAATCCGCCGCCGCGTGGACGAGGCTTTAAAAACCGTGGATATGTATGAAATGCGCCGTCATGCGCCGCACCTGCTTTCCGGCGGTCAAAAACAGCGCGTTGCCATTGCCGGCGTGATTGCTATGGAGCCGCGCTGCATTGTGTTTGATGAACCCACTGCCATGCTTGACCCCAAGGGACGGCGTGAAGTGATTGATACCATTTTAAAATTGAAGCATGAAAAGCACATGACGGTTGTGCTGATTACGCACTACATGGAAGAGGCCGTACAGGCCGACCGCGTTGTGGTGATGGATAAAGGCCGTGTGCTGCGCAATGATGTGCCACGCAGCATTTTTTCGGAGGTTCGCTTTTTAAAGGGACTGGGGCTGGATGTGCCGCAGGTGACGGAGCTTTGCTATTTGCTGAATAAGGCCGGTGTTTCACTTCCGCAGGATGTGTTAACCGTAGATGAATGTGCCGATGCGCTGATGAAGCTGTTTAGGCAATAATTTTGTGCCGAAGTGCAGCGGCAGAACGGAGACAGAACATGACAATCGAAATATCCGATTTAAATTACATATATATGGAGGGCGGCCCGTTTGAAAAGCACGCCTTAAAGGACGTGAATCTGACCATTGGCGATGGCGAATTTATCGGCATTATCGGTCATACGGGTTCAGGAAAATCGACCCTGATTCAGCACTTAAACGGATTGATTAAGCCCACCTCCGGCACCATCCGCGTGGGCGATACGGTGATTACCGAAAAGGGTGCCGATTTAAAAGCGCTGCGCCAGAAAGTGGGGCTTGTGTTTCAATATCCCGAACATCAGCTGTTTGAAGAAACGGTGTATAAGGATATTGCCTACGGGCCGAAAAATATGGGACTATCGCAGGAGGACATTGACGAGCGTGTGCGTGAGGCCATGAATTATGTCGGTCTTTCCGAAAAATATATGCATCGCTCACCCTTTGAGCTGTCCGGCGGTCAAAAGCGGCGCGTTGCCATTGCAGGCGTTTTGGCCATGCGGCCTGAGGTTTTAATTTTGGACGAACCGGCTGCCGGGCTTGATCCGGCCGGCCGCGAGGAGATTTTAACGCAGATCCGCGCCCTGTATTTGGAGCGGAAAATGACGGTTTTGTTCGTGTCCCACTCTATGGAGGATGTGGCGCGTGCAGCCGGACGTATTATTGTGATGAATCGCGGTCAGGTGGCCATGGACGGCAAGCCGGCCGATATTTTCTCCCGTGCGGACGAGCTGCGCGGCATGGGACTGGATGTGCCGCAGGTAACGCGTTTGTTTGATGAGCTGAAGCGGCGCGGTCTGCCTGTTTCGGGCAGTGTTTACACCATTGAGCGCGCCAAGGCCACGCTTTTAATGCTGCTTGCGCAGCAAAACAAGGAACAAGATGCACACGGGGAGGGAAAAACATGCTGAAGGATATTACATTAGGGCAATATTTTCCCATCGATTCACCGCTGCACCGTATGGATCCGCGTACCAAAATTGTGGCGCTGGTGCTTTTGATTGCGGCAATTTTTATAGCAAACAATGCCGCGACCTATTTGCTGGCAGCAGCCTTTACACTGCTGATTATGCGGCTTTCCAAGGTCTCTTTTCGGATGTATTTTAAAAGCTTAAAGCCCATATGGTTTGTCATTATTTTTACGGCGGCGCTCAACATATTTTTAACGCCGGGCACCAAGGTATATTGCTTTGGCCATGCCACGCCCATGACGTGGGAGGGCTTGATTTTAGCCGGTAAAATGGCGCTGCGGCTGGTGCTTTTAATTATTGCCAGCTCGGCGCTTACATACACCACGTCTCCCATTATGTTAACAGACGGACTGGAAAAGCTGTTAAAGCCGCTGGCCAAGCTGGGTTTGCCGACGTATGAGCTGGCCATGATGATGAGTATTGCCATTCGCTTTATTCCGACGTTGATTGAGGAGACAGAAAAAATTATGAAAGCACAGCAGGCACGCGGAGCCGATTTTGAATCCGGCTCGATTCTGCGCCGTGTAAAGGCCTTGGCGCCCATGCTGGTGCCGCTGTTTATCAGCGCGTTTCGCCGTGCCGATGAGCTCGCCGTGGCGATGGAAAGCCGCTGCTATCAGGGCGGCGCGCACCGCACGCGGCTGAACGAAATTCACTTTACCGGTATTGATTTGTCGGCATCTGCCGTTTTTTTACTGTTTTTTGCCGCATTAATCACCCTGCGGATACTGTGAACAAAACAGGGAGGATTGCAGCATGAACTACAAACTGACCCTGATGTATGAAGGGACAAATTATGCAGGCTGGCAGCGGCAAAACAATGCCAAAACCGTGCAAGGCGAGCTGGAACGGGCGCTTTCGGTGATTCTGCGTGAGCCTGTCACAACCATTGGTGTCAGCCGTACGGATGCCGGTGTGCATGCCGCCGGGTATACCGCCAATTTTCACACCGAGGCCGCACCCGACCTATATAAGCTTTGCCGCGGGGTAAATGCCCTGCTGGAGGCAGACATCCGCGTGACGGATGCCGCCCCCTGCCCCGATGCTTTCAGTGCACGGTTTGATGCACTGCGCAAAACATACCTGTATCGGATTGACACAACCCCTTACGGCAACCCGTTTTACAGACGGATTGCCTGGCACTGCCCGGGGACGCTGAACTTCGCCGCCATGGAGCGCGCGGCCGCCTGCTTTTTGGGGCGGCACGATTTTTCGTCCTTTATGGCACAGGGCGGCAGCGCCAAAACCTTCACGCGTGAAATAACGGAATCCGCTGTTTCGCAGGCCGACGGGCTTGTTACCTATCGCATTACGGGCAACGGATTTTTATACAATATGGTGCGCATTATAACCGGTACGCTGGTTTGGGTAGGGCGCGGCAAAATAAACGCGGCCGATGTGCCGGATATTATTGCCGCCAAGGATCGTATCCGTGCCGGTATGACGGCGCCTGCCAAGGGGCTGACCCTTTTGGGTGCACAATATGACAATGCAGTAAAGGAGTGAGGCTTTTGCGTTCTCCCATGTTTTACAAACCGAATATTTTGCGCCGCGTTTTAATTGCGGCAGGCATTACGGCAGCGGCTTTGGCACTGGTGTTTTTGGCAAACTTTATTGCCTCTTACTATTTTAACCAAAAACCGGAGGTGCCCGTAAACGATCAGCCGACCGTGACCCCGCTTAATTTTGAACTGGAACCCGGCATTTCGTACGAAAATGCCGCAAACGAAAGCGCCCTGTATTTTTACAGCGCAGAGAACATGAAAATTGTGAACACAAGCGGCGCTTCGGTGGAGGATATATCCTTAAAAATGTCGCATCCCACCGCCAGCTGCAAGGGGAATTTTGCCTTGTTTTACGATGTCGGCGGCCGCACCACGGCTACCTTTAACGGCACTAAGCAGGTCGGCAGCATGGAGCTGGAGGAAAACATTGCTTTGGCCTCTGTAAACGCCGGCGGCTATGCCCTTATTGTAACGGCAGGCGATATGTATAAATGTGCCGTACGCGTGTACACGCCGGACGGTAAGGAGATTTTTAAGTGGAACTCCGGCAATCTGTCGGTTGTTGCGGCTGATATTGCGGATAACAATAAGGATATTACCGTTTCGGCCGTCAATACGGACGGCGCCACGGTGAACACACAAATTATTATGTTTAACATCGCCAAGGAAAAGCCGTTTGCCAACGATACCTACGAAGCCAAGCTGTATCCCATTGTTTGCTACAGCGGCGGTTATACGTACTGCATCGGCAGTACCGAAACGCTGATCTACAACAGCTACGGCAAATGCGTCGGCACCGCTGTTTATGACGATCGCGTGCTGCTCTCTTACGCATTGGACGGTGATTTGTTTGCACTTGCCTTTTCCGGCTCGACCGAAACACCCGGTGCCTATGCCGAAATTAAAACCTATACGCACAAGGGTGACGAAAGCGGCAGCTTTACCTGTAGGCAGGAGTTTGACTTTTTGGAAGCCAAGGACGGCAGCCTTGCTTTAAACGACGGAAGAACCATTTCGATTTTAAACAGCCACTGCCGGGAAAAGCAGCAGCTGACACTGGGGTTTGACCTGCGGAATTTTGTCTTTTTCGGCAATGCGCATAAGGGCGTGGGCATTACGGCCTCCGGCGCGGAGCTGATTCAGCTTAACTAGTACAGAAAGGATGAGGACATGTTAAATCTTGCCGATTACATAGCTATTTTAATTTTAATTGCACTGGCCTTTTGGGGCTCTAAAAAGGGACTGGTTCGCTCCATTTTCAGCCTTGGCTCTTTGATGCTTTCGCTGGTGCTGGCGCTAACCCTTTATCCCGTTGTGACAGACTTTTTAAATCAAAGCGTGGTGGGCGACTATGTGCGCCTGAATGTATACAAGGTCTTTGACCAAAAGCAGGAGGAGCCGCAGGAAACCGATACGGCAGGCGATACCTTAAATCTGCCGGATTCGCTGGAATCTGCCATTACCGGCACCATGAACGAGGCCGCCTTTACGGTGAAAGAATCCATTGCCGAAAACACCGCGCAGCTTGCTTTAAAGCTTTTGGGCATTATCATTGTGTTTGTGCTGGTGCGCGTTATTCTTTGGCTTTTGGTACGCCTTTTAAACGCAGTAGCACATTTGCCGATTCTGCGCAGCATCAATCGGCTTTTGGGCGGTGTGCTGGGGCTGGGCTACGGCATTTTGCTGATCTATCTGCTGCTGGCCGTTTTAACCTTTACCACAACGCTGAAAACCTTTAACAAACCCATTCAGCTGGTGCTGGATTCCCGTTATGTTTCCGTTATGTATAACGAAAACATTTTACTGAACTTTCTGAAATGATGATGTAAAGGTGATTGTAAAATTAAAAAAAGCCTAAGGGAGCGGCGTTCCGTTCGCCTGAATGAGCCGTGTATACCGCAAAGCGGTCACAGGCCGTTTTGTTTTCCGCATTTTGTTTTTTATTTTACATTTGCCCGATAACTTCTAAGGAGGTTTTCCATGAAGATTGCGATTGACGGACCCGGCGGCGCCGGAAAAAGTACACTTTCTAAGCGGCTTGCCGCACAGTTTGGTTTTGTTTATATTGATACGGGTGCTATGTATCGTGCTGCCGGGCTTTTATGCCTGCGCCGCGGCCTTTCCATTCGGAAGCAGCAGGAAGAAGCCGCTGCGCTGGTTTCGGCCGCCTCGATTGATTTACGTGTAACAGACGGCGCGCAGCACATTTTTTTAAACGGAGAAGATGTAACCGACTGCATTCGCACACCCGAGGTTTCGATGGCCGCGTCGGATGTGTCGGCCATTCCTGCCGTGCGCCTGCATTTGGTGGATTTGCAGCGCAAGCTGGCCGAAACAAGAGATGTCATTATGGACGGGCGCGATATTGGCACCTATGTGCTGCCCGATGCACCGATTAAAATATTTTTAACGGCTTCGCCCGAGGTGCGTGCCCAAAGACGCTATTTAGAGCTGAAAGAGCGCGGCAAGCCCTGTGACTTTGATACCGTTTTAGCCGAATTAAAAGAACGGGATACAAACGATTCGACCCGTGCCTTTGCACCTTTAAAGCCGGCGGAGGACAGTATTCTGGTAGATACCTCCGCACTGACGTTTGACGAATCGCTTGCGCACCTTGCTGCAATTATTAAGGAAAGGCTTTGATGTTATGCTGTTTCGTTTGGTTCGATTTTTAATTAAATGCTTTATGTACTTGGTCTTTCGTCTGCGCGTGCACGGATGGGAGAACTTCCCCAAGGAGGGGGCTGTGATTGTGGCGCTGAATCACCGCAGCTATTGGGATGTGCCGCTTGTCGGTTCTGTTTTGCCGCGTCGGCTGACCTTTATGGCCAAAAAGGAGCTGTTTGATGTGCCCGTTTTGGGTGCCATCATTAAGTGGGCAGATGCCTTCCCCGTCTCTCGCGGAAAAAGCGATTTGGGCGCCATCCGTGCCGCGCTGGCCGCCCTGCGTGCCGGAAAGGCCATGGCCATTTTTCCCGAAGGACGACGCGTAAAACCGGGTGAGCCGCACACGGCCAAGGCCGGTGTGGCGCTGATTGCCGAAAAAACCGGCGTACCGATTTTGCCCATTGCCATCAGCGGCCGTTATCGGCTTTGGGCAAAGGTGGATATTTACATCGGCGAGCCGATCTATGTCACACCGCCCGAAGGTGCACGCAAGCTGGGCGGCGAAGAATTGCAGGCCGTCAGTGACCGCCTGATGCAGACCATTTTGGATATGGCGGCGCAGCAAGGCAAAAAGGAGAAGCTTGCATGAGGATTCAGGTTGCCGAATCGGCCGGGTTTTGTTTCGGGGTAGAACGCGCCGTCAGCCGTACCTATCAGTGTGCGGCCGAGACGGATACCCGATATTGCACCCTGGGGCCGATTATTCATAACGCCCAGGTGGTGGGCGACTTAGAAAAAAAAGGCGTGCGCGTCATTCATACGCTAAAAGAGCTTGCGCCGGATGAAACGGTCATTATCCGCACCCACGGCGTACCCAAAAGCGTGTATGATGAAATGGAGGCAAGGCAAATTCCTTATTTGGATTTAACCTGCCCGTTTGTCAAAAAAATCCATACACTGGTCAGCACACACTATCACGAAGGGTATCAAATTGTCATTATCGGTGACAAATCTCACCCCGAAGTGATCGGCATTAACGGCTGGTGTGACAACTCCGCACTGATTATTGAGGATTTAGAGCAGGCAAATACCCTGATTTTTCCGAAAAAAAAAGCTCTGTATTGTCTCTCAAACGACATTTAATAAAAATATT
>UQYH01000057.1 GCA_900545185.1 uncultured Eubacteriales bacterium
AATCAGACAGATAAAATCAATAGTTAAATTGAATAAACTGACATTTTTTTCACAACTTATTTCAAGCAATTTTTCAAACAAGGGCGTAAAGGCGTTTTTTACAGAAAAATATGGGCAAACTCCTTGGGGGAAAGGGAAAGAATTAAGCCGAGAGACACAAAAGCAAGCACGGTTTGCGGTTCCTCCGGCATATCGGGCGGCAGCACGACAGAAAACTCCTGTGGCTCTATCACGCGGCCTTTTAAGGTAATGAGTGACCGCTGCACGCAGCAAAAAAGCTCACCGTGCTCCGGCTCGGATCGGATACTGGAGGCGGTTACGGTTGCCAGCGGATTTAAGCCGTAGGTGACAATTAACGAGCGTGTATCGGCAAGGGGTGTTTTTTTATCGGCGTTTAAAACCGTTACATAATCGGCGCGGCACGGCGGCAAAGCATCGGGATCGTGCACTAAAAGAACATCGCGGCTGGCATCCGATTCGGGCGGCAAAAAAATATAATCCCGATCGGTTCTGCGTATGTTTTTGCAAAAGCTAAGCCCCTTTTTTTGCATGGCGGTCTCTGTTAAAACAGCGATGGCATCGCCCTTTTCCGCAATGGATAAGGTAATCACGTGCAAACACCTCCGCACTTATTGTAACTCAAATTAAGTAATTTATGCGATGCGTCATAAATGATGAAAAAACCGCATACACTGGAACAAAAAGGGAAAGTTTGATGATTATCATGAAGGAGGAACAGAACATGCAGATAGATTTTAAAAAAGAGACGCTGCATTTAAGCGAGATGAAATGGAATCAGTCGGCAACGCTTTTGGCAGAGGGCGACGTGATTGTGCCGGACGTAAAGCCGGATATCCGCGAAATCTTGCTGACGGAGGCAAGCGCCCACATAACAAGCCGTGACCAAAGCGAGGGCAAATTGAATGTGGCAGGCACGGTCTTAGTGCGCATTTTATACATACCGGACGAGGATGCGTCCGTGCCGAAGAGCATGGAAGCCAAGTTTGACTTTAAGGATAGTTTTGATATGCCGGTCGATGAGGCGCTTGACTGTAATGTAAAATGCAGCACCGAGCATATTGAATTTTCGATGATTAATTCACGTAAGTTAAATGTTAAGGTTGTGGTAGCGGTCAGCTGCCGCGGCTATAGCAAGCGCGATTTGGAGCTGGCGGCAGACGCCGCGGACAGCAATGTTTTAAAGGTGCGCAAAAAACCGTTCGGTGCCTATCAGGTGGTGGCAGATACAAGCCGAGAGTTTGTCATTACCGAATCGCTTGAAGTGCCTTCGGCAAAACCGGATATTGACGAAGTGATTAAGCTGGATGCACGTGCGGTAAAGGGCGACTGCAAAATTATGTCCGGCAAAATTCTTTTAAAAGGCACGCTGATGATGAACACGCTGTATGCCGGATTGGATGCGGAAGGCGGCATAGAGTGCATGGAGCACGAGCTTGCCTTTAGTGAAATGGCGGATATTGAAGGGCTGGGGGACGATTGCCTTTGCAACGTGACATACGAGGTTAAAAACGTCTATTGGACGGTGAAAGAGGATGTAAACGGCGATGCGCGCATTGTCTCGCTGGATATTGTATTGCGCGCCGACATCACCGCATCGCGCACGGTGGAAGGTGAAGTGATTGACGATTGCTACAGCACGGCCGGCACGGCCGATATTAAAAGCGAACGGGTTCGGCTGGATGAACTGCTTTCGGAGGGCGTGAGCCACGAAAGCATTAAGGAAATTGTTGAAATTCCCGAAGGGCTGCCGCCTGCCAATGTGATCTACAGCTTGGAATGTAAGCCTAAGGTACAGGAAATTGCCATTGCAGATGAAAAGGTTATGATAAAAGGCAAGCTGATTGCATTTGTGCTGTATGGCAGCACGGAAGGCGAAAACGCCATGTACAGCCTGGTACGGGAATTTGAGTTTGAGCACAGTGTAGCCGTGGACGGCATTGACGAAACGGCGTTTTGCGAATGCGGTGTTACCGAGCAGGGGAGCAGCTTCACCTTAAATGCAGCATCGGAAATAGAACTGCGCAGCATATTGGAATTTTACATCCGCGCCCTTAAGAAAAACGAGATTGATGTGATTTCCGGCTGTGAGGTGGATGAAGAAGCCGCGGAAGCAAAACAGCACGGCATGATTATTTACTTTGTGCAAAGCGGCGATACGGTATGGGATATTGCAAAACGCTACAGAACCGACTGCGAAAAAATTATCGCTTTAAACAAGCTGGATAACACGCGCCTTTTGGCCGGGCAAAAGATTTTAATTCCCGGTATGTAAGGCCGTGGGCGGATAGGCATAGGGGGTTTGACTCTCTAATGCCTAGAACGAAAAAAGCGGACGGGTGGCTCGGCCATCCGTCCGTTATCTGCATTTTTTTATGTAAAGCTTAGTGAATAATTCTTCTGGCTGCGTAATATACGTCGTTATAATAACCGGTTGTAATGCTTGTATATTTCACAACATCACCGGTTTGCGGTGCATGAATCATCATGCCGTCTCCTGCGTAAATACCAACATGGTGTACGGTACTGTTACCGGCGCGCTTGAACATAACCAAATCACCGGGGCGCAGTTCGCTTTTGTTGACGGGAACACCGTTATTTAACTGGTCGTTTGCTACACGATTAATGTTGTAGCCCAACTGACGGTATACAAAAGAAGTAAAACCGGAGCAGTCAAAACCCGATGGGCTGGAGCCGCCGTACGAATACGGAGTGCCTAAATACTGCTTGGCAACCTGCAGAACACGGTTACCGCCGGAAAAACTGCCGCGTGATGCAACATCCTGCGGACGGGTGCTGACATAGTCGGCACAGATATAAGCGTAATTGCCGCCGCCGGTTCCGATTTTGAACCAATTGCCGGTTCTTTCAAACACATCCAGCGTAACGCCTGCATTTAAAACCGATAAAATTTCGGTACCCGTCCCGGCACCGGAACGAACGTTAACCGAATTGCCGACAACAATACCAACACAAGGAAAAGATTCCGCACTGACGGAAAACAATGTTAAGCTTGATAAAAGCGCTGCTAAAACAGCGACAACGGCCAATTTCTTTTGTAAAAACATTTTTCTTATGTACCTCCGTAAACTTATTACGAATTTGTTACAAAAGTTATTATACAGGAATTTCGATGATTTGTCAACAGTTTTTAAAACTTTTTTAACAATTTTGTATTAAATTCATAATTTATTCAAATTTTTATCGAATTATTTCCTAATAAAAGCAGGTGAATATTTGAAAAAACAAAGGAGATGTGGTACAATATACGTGTGTACCTGAAAAAAGTGGCGGATGCCGGTAAAGGCATCCGCTTGATGGTGCATGAAATAAAGTTGCATCCGGTCCGTTTTGCAGGTTAGCCGCGGCAACCGCAGGAGCTGCGCCCGAAGTCGGTAGAAAGACTGTTGCAGCCGGTCTGAGAAGCATCTTCAATCAGGCAGCGTACTTTTTCCAAAGCAGCTTCGGCACATTCGGCAGCCGAATGAGCGGCGGAGGCAGCGTTTTCGGCGCGGCAGGCAGCCTGCTCGGCGGCACGAGCCATCTCGGCGGCTCTGCAGCCGGCCGTTTCGGCCGCACGGGCACATTCGCAGGCACGTGCTGCGGCAGCTTCTGCTTCACGCAGTGCGCATTGCAGTGCGCGGTTGTCTAACGTAGAATGACAGCGATTACACATAGGGGTTTACCTCCCGAAAAAAATTTTTTGAGGATTTTGTTCCTCAATTCTACTATATGAAAAAAACGGAAAATAGTGCAAATTTTGTCGAAAAACAATAGCAAATACTGTTAAAGAAAGGAGGCAGTCGGCATGGAACAGCAATTGAATCGGCGCCGCAGGGGCGATGTGCGCGGCAAGCGTCGCGGCCGCCGCAGAACGCATCTCGGCGGCAAACGGGGCGGTGTTGGCGGCAGACAGATCCATCGCGGTGCAAAACGCGGCCGCGTGGCGATGGTTCTGTTTTTCATTGCGGCGGCTCTTCTTTTTTATTTGCATCCGTTTCGCGACAGCGCGGTTATAAGTAATTTGGACGCGCCGTACCAAATTGCCTATAACCGAACGGCAAAATCCAGAACCAAAGAGGACGTTTGCTATATTGTTGTGCACGATACGGCCAACAAAAGCCGCGGTGCGGATGCCATGCGGCATTATGCATTTTTTAATCGTGAAAATCAAGCCTCCAGCGCCGATTTTTTTGTGGATGATACGCAAATTTTACAGGTTAACGACTATTTTACCTATTACACCTGGCATTGCGGAGACGGTAAGGGCACACGTGATATTACCAATCAAAACAGCATAGGCGTTGAAATTTGCGTGAATCGGGACGGCAATTATCGCAAAGCGCTGGAAAACGCCGAACAATTGGTTGCACGGCTGATGGCAGAGCTGGATATTGACGCTTCGCATGTTGTGCGGCATTACGATGCCAGTGGCAAAAACTGTCCGGCTTCTATGGAAAAGCATAACTGGCGCAAATGGGAGCAATTTAAAGAAGCGATTCAGCCACCCAAATACGAAAAACGCTAAACCGCAAAAAATCATGTACGAATTTTGCTGATTTGCCGAAATAGGCGGCGTTTTGCGGCTTTGTTATGAATTTAGGCTTGCATTTTTGATAGACTGTGTGATATGATAAAAACAACTTATGCTGTGTAAAAGGGTGAATGAAATGAAAATTATTGATATTTTAAACAGGTGCGATTTTTCTCTTTCCTTTGAAGTGTTTCCGCCCAAAACCGATACTTCGTTTGACAGTGTACAAGCTGCCGTCCGCGAGATTGCAAAGCTGCGTCCGCCGTTTATGAGCGTGACCTACGGTGCAGGCGGCGGCAGAAGTCGCTACACGCTTGAAATTGCGGAAGAAATTAAGCAGAATTACGGCGTGGAAAGTCTTGCGCATTTAACCTGCATTTCGTCAACGCATGAGGATGTGCACAAGGAAATTGAATCCATTCAAAATGCCGGGATTGAAAACATTATGGCGCTGCGCGGTGATGTGCCACCGGGCATGGAGCAGGAGGACAGAAGCGGCTGGGCGTATCACCATGCGGTGGAATTGATTCGTGAAATTAAAGAGTTTGCACCCGACATGTGCATCGGCGGTGCGTGTTATCCCGAAGTGCATCCCGAAAGCGTGAATCAAAAAGAGGACATTCGGTATTTAAAAGAAAAGATAGAAGCCGGCTGTGATTTTTTGACAACGCAGATGTTTTTTGATAACAATCTTTTATATAACTTTTTGTATAAAATCCGCGAGGCCGGTATTACGGTGCCTGTTGTGGCCGGTATTATGCCGATTACCAATGCCAATCAGGTGGAACGCGCCGTGAAGCTTTCCGGCTCGTTTATGCCGCAGCGGTTTAAAGCCTTGGTCGATACCTTCGGGTCTGACCCGGCGGCCATGTGTGAGGCCGGGATCGCTTATGCAACCGACCAGATTATTGATTTGTTTGCCAACAATGTGACGAATGTGCATGTATATTCAATGAATAAGCCGATGGTTGCACAAAAAATTCAAAGCAATCTTTCGGCGATATTGGGGAAAACTATATGAATACCGTTTTGGTTCGCAGTTATCATGCGCCGCCGATTTCCTTTGACGAAATTTTGCGCTATATGGGTTTTCGCGCGGCCGATTCGGCTGTACAAAGGCTGGCGGAGGATGCCGCTTCGGCATGCCGCGGACAACTCAGCTACAAGGTTTGTTACGGCATTTTTCCCGTCTGTATCGATCAAGAGCGCGTACAATTTCCCTTTGCGGAGGCAAAAAGCCGTGCACTGGCCAAAAACTTATGCGGATGCAGTCAGGCCATTGTCTTTGCGGCAACGATTGGCCTATGGCCGGATCGCGCCGTACTGCGCTACGCAAGGACGGAACCTTCGAAAGCCTTAGCCGTGCAGGCTTTGGGCGCCGAGCGGATTGAAAGCCTTTGCAATGCCTTTGAAGCCGATATAAAGGCAGAGTACGAGCCGCAGGGACTGTTTATACGTCCGCGGTTCAGCCCCGGCTACGGCGATTTGGATATTGCCTTGCAGCGTGACATTTTTCGGGCGCTGGATTGCCCCAAAAAAATAGGACTGACGCTGAACGAAAGCATGCTGATGTCACCCACAAAATCCGTGACAGCCATCATCGGGCTGGGGGCAAAGCATGCACGGCAGCAGGCCTCTCGCTGCCAAACGTGCACACAAAAAAATTGCAGCTTCAGGAGTGAAAATCATGCAACTTAAAGACTATATGCAAAATCACTTTTTGTTTTTGGATGGCGGCATGGGCACCGTTTTGCAGGAAAAAGGTCTTTTGGCCGGGGAATATCCCGAACGCTGGAATGTTACACATCCCGATGTGATTTGCGCGGTGCACCGCAGCTATTTTGAAGCAGGCAGCAATGTGGTTTGCACCAACACCTTTGGTGCAAACAGCTTAAAATTTGAGCCGGAGGAATTACAAGCCATTATTTGCCGTGCAGTGGAGAATGCCAAAAGGGCAAGGGCGAAATCGGGCGGCGCACACGAAAAATTTATTGCGCTGGATATTGGGCCGACAGGGCGCTTACTGGCTCCCTACGGTGATTTTGATTTTGAAGAAGCTGTCTCTGTTTTTGCCGAAACGGTGCGAATCGGTGCGGCTTGCGGCGTGGATTTAATTTTGATTGAGACCATGAACGACAGCTATGAAACCAAGGCGGCGCTTTTGGCGGCAAAGGAAAACAGCACGCTGCCTGTTTTTGTCTCGAATGCGTACGGTGAGGACGGCAAGCTGATGACGGGCGCAGCCCCGGCGGCCATGGTGGCCATGCTGGAGGGGATGGGCGCCGACGCGGTAGGCGCCAATTGCTCGCTGGGTCCGCATCAGCTGCGCGGCGTGGCGGAAGAGCTTTTGCGCTTTGCCTCGGTTCCTGTCTTGTTAAAACCCAATGCAGGTCTGCCCAAAAGCGTGGACGGCAGGACCGTGTACGATGTGACGGCAGATTCATTTGCGGATGAAATGAAAACGCTGCTGCAAGGCGGTCTGCGCATTGCCGGGGGCTGCTGCGGCACAACGCCCGATTATATCCGCGCTACGGTGCAAAGGGCAGAAGACCTAGTGCCGTTGCCGACAACGCCGAAGCATATAACCTGCGTTTCGTCATACAGCCATGCGGTGGTGTTTGGAAACGAACCGATTTTGATTGGTGAGCGTATTAACCCAACGGGCAAAAAACGCTTTAAAGAGGCGCTGCGCGAGCACGACATTGATTATATTTTGCAGGAGGGCATCGGCCAGCAGGAAAAAGGCGTGCACATTTTGGATGTGAACGTGGGCTTGCCCGAAATTGACGAGGTGCAAATGCTTACCGCCTGTGTGCAGGAACTGCAGGCGATTATCGACTTGCCGCTGCAAATTGATACATCCGACGCAACGGCTATGGAAAGCGCCCTGCGCCGCTACAACGGCAAGGCAATGATTAATTCGGTCAACGGCAAAAAGGAGAGTATGGAAAGTATTTTTCCGTTGGTGAAAAAATACGGCGGCCTGGTGGTTGCCTTAACGCTGGATGAAAACGGAATCCCCACAACGGCGGAAGGGCGCGTACGGATTGCCGAGAATATTTTACAAACGGCCGCATCATACGGCATTGACCGCAAGGATATTATTTTTGATACGCTGGCTATGACCATCAGTGCCGATACAAACGCGGCCAAGGCCACACTCGGCGCACTTTCGGATATACGGAAGCGGCTGGGATGTCACACCTCTTTGGGGGTTTCAAACGTATCCTTCGGGCTGCCTGCGCGTGACGCAGTGAACGGTGTATTTTTTGCGCTGGCTCTCGAATCGGGCTTATCGGCCGCGATTATGAACCCGTATTCTGCCGAGATGCTGAAAACATATTATGCGTTCCGTGCACTTCACGGGCTGGATGATAACTGTGCGGATTATATCGGCTTTATGGAAACCTATGCCCCGATGGCGGCGCCGCAAAAAACGTCACCGCAAAAAGAAGCGGCCGGATCGGAAGCGTTTGCAAGCCTGTTGCAGCGCGCCGTGGTTAAGGGCTTAAAGGAGCAGGCGGCTGCCGTTACGGGTGAGCTTTTGCAAAGCGCTGAGCCGCTTAGCATCGTGACGGAAGACATTATCCCGGCGCTGGATATTGTCGGCCGCGGCTTTGAAGCCAAAACCATGTATCTGCCGCAGCTTTTAATGAGCGCCGAGGCGGCCAAGGCAGCGTTTGAAGTTATTAAAACGCACGTTGTACAATCGGAAAACACTATGCCGGCCAAATGCAGCTTTGTGCTGGCTACCGTTCGGGGCGATATTCATGACATCGGGAAAAATATTGTGAAATTGCTTTTGGAAAACTACGGTTTTTCGGTCATTGACTTAGGCCGGGATGTTGCGCCGGAGACGGTGCTGCACGCTGTGGAGGAATCGCATGCGCCGCTTGCCGGACTGAGCGCACTGATGACCACCACCGTACCGGCCATGGAGGAAACCATTCGGCTGCTGCACGAAAAAGCGCCTTGGTGCCGTGTGGTTGTGGGCGGCGCGGTGTTAACGCAGGAGTATGCGGACAGCATCGGCGCCGACCGCTACGCGAAAGACGCGATGGATACGGTGCGGTATGCAGAAAGTGTGAATCAGACGTTATAAAAGAACGGAACTGTCGGTTTATCATGACAGTTCCGTTCTTTTATAAAATCAGCTCAAAAATTTTTCTTTAGGCATATGGGGCTCAATTTATCCCTTCAGCACAGAATTTTTATACTCCTTGGGCGTCATGCCCGCAATCCGCTTAAACGTTCTTGAAAAATACTGCGGATTATCAAAAGAAAGCTGTACGGCAATTTGAGAAAAATTCAAATCGCCTTCGCGAATCATATATTTTGCCTCCTTAATTTTCAGACGGGTATAATAATCCATAATGGTAGAGCCTGTGGCTTCTTTAAACACCTTGGAAAGCTGTGTTTTGCTGTAACAAAAACGGCGGCACAAGTCGGAAACGGAAAGCTCCTGATAAATGTGCTCCTGCAAATAGTGAATCATATCGTTTACCAGCTGATTGTCCCAATCCTCACGCTCGGCCGAAAAACGGCCGGGCTTTGCTGCTTCTTCGCCGCGCAGCAGTAAAATTAAAAACTGCTCCAGATACAGCTTTACCATCTGTTCCGAGGCAATGCCGACAGCCCTGCCGTTTACGGTATCCGTTCCCGGCGGATCGGAACGAATGATGTGCCGTTCGTCAATAATATCGGCAATATAGCTGCGCAGCTTTGTAGGAATTTCCGTTATTTTTTCGTTAAAAAACTGCATATCACGTGAGGTGCAAACAAAAGTAATGATGAAAACGTTGGGTGCAATGGTACCATTCGCGGCCAAACGATGGAATTCGTTCGGTTTATGAAAAATGGCAGAGCCTTGCGGCACAATATGGCGCACGCCGTCCGATGTGGCGACAATTTCCCCTTTATCCACATACACCATTTCCCAAAAATCGTGGCTTTCACCGGCGTAATCAAAGTCCTTGGAAAGCTCGTAATATAAAATGGTGACAATGCTTTTTACGTCAATAATTTTCCGAATCGGTTTAATAATGTAAGACATGGAAAGACCCCTCTTGCGCGGCATGCTTTACAAAAGTGCATGTATAGCGCACAATTTTGTATTGCTTTGCCGATGGTTTCATTGTATGATTAAACTGCAAAACGAATCACGTGATTATTATACCAAAAAAGAGCGAAAAAGTAAATACAAAAAAATGAAAGGCGGTTATGATATGAAATTTTTAAACGGCCTCGGTGTGATTCACAGCTTACAGCGTTTGCTGGATGAAGGCGAGGCAGGCGTTCGGGTGCTGACGGATGCAGGTATTGAATGTATTCAGTTAAATAATTGGGATCCTTCCCTGTGCACCCGTGAAAATGCCGATCGTGTTTTAAAGCTGCTTGACGGCAAGGTGCGCATTTCGTCCTTTTGGGGCGGCTGGACCGGCCCGGCTGTATGGGATTTTGTAGACGGCCCCGTTACACTGGGCTTGGTGCCGATTGCTTATCAGGCGCAGCGCATTGCCGATTTGAAAAAAGAGGCCGACTTTGCGCACATGCTGGGCGTGCATGACATGGCCACGCATGTCGGGTTTGTGCCGGAGCAGCCGACCTATCCCGGCTATCGCGAGCTGGTTTGCGCCGTGCGTACGGTTGCGGCCTACTGCAAAAAGCTGGAGCTTTCCTTTAACTTTGAAACCGGCCAGGAAACGCCCGTTACCTTAATGCGGCTGTTTTCGGATGTGGGTGCGGATAATCTCGGCATTAACTTGGATCCTGCCAACCTGATTTTGTACGGCCGCGGCAATCCGGTGGATGCCTTGGATATTTACGGGGATAAAATCCGCGGTATTCACGTAAAGGACGGCGACTATCCGAAGGGTGATTTTCATAAGCTCGGCACAGAGCGCGTTGTGGGCGAGGGCAGTGTTAACTTCCCCGTATTTTTGCCCAAGCTTTTAAAGAACGGCTATCGGGGCGATTTATACATCGAGCGCGAAATTACGGGCGAGCAGCAGCTTATGGATATTCAAAAAACAGTTGTGTATATAAAAGATTTGATGCAAAAAACAGAACAGGAGGCGTAAAGTGATGCTGCAAGGTGCGATTATCGGTTTCGGCGGCTTGGGGAAAAGCCATTTTGACGGAATTCAAAAGCTTGCCGATATGGCAAAAATTGTTGCGGTATGCGATGTGGATTCCTCTAAATTTGAAAAAGCGGTGACAACCAATTTGCATAAAAATGCCAAGCAGGCCGATTTGTCGGGCTGTCGGCTTTATACCAATGCGTATGACATGCTGGAAAAAGAGACGCTGGATTTTGTGATTATTGCAACGCCGACTTATTTACATGCCGAGCTGGCGGTTGCGGCGTTGGATAAAGGCATCCATGTGCTGTCCGAAAAGCCTATGTCCAGAACGCTTGACGGCTGCCGACAGATGATTGAAGCGGCCAAACGGAATCAAAAGCTTCTTTCCATCGGGCAATGCCTGCGGTTTTCACCGCAATATTTAAAATTGAAGGAGCTGGTGGACTCCCAAGAGTACGGCAAGCTGCTGCGGCTGGAAATGAACCGTTTGAGTCAGCCGCCGACCTGGGGCTATCAAAACTGGTTTATGGATTTTTCCAAATGCGGCGGTGCGGCATTGGATTTGCATGTGCATGATGTAGACTTTATGCAATACATGTTGGGTATGCCGCAATCGGTTTCCGCCAAAGGCGGCAGTCAAAAATGGGTGTTTGACCATATCAGCACACAGTATACCTACGAAGACGGCCCTGCCGTCCGTATTACGGGTGATTGGAGCTTAAACCTTGCCTTTGGTTTTCGGGCAGATTATTTTGCCGTATTTGAAAGAGGCGTTTGCTACTTAAAGGATGATGCCGTGTATCTTTGCCCCGATGACGGTGAAAAGCAGACGGCAGAGCTTGTCAATGCGGATATGTACGTGGAGGAAAAACGCTATTTCTTTCGCTGCATTCAGGAGCACAAGACGAACGACCGCATAGCGCCGGAGAGCGCCATGCAAAGTATTCAAATTATTATGGCAGAAATGGAATCGGCAAAAAGCGGTCAGCCGGTTTTGCTGTAAGAAGGGAGAAGGAACATGGAAATCAGTATATTTGCATCGTATATGCCGCAGTGGTATAAGGACGGTTTGTTTGCCACGGAGGAAGAAGCCGTGCAATACGGCGCGTCCCTCGGCATCACGGCGGCAGAGGTGTTTACCAATGAGTTTAACGAGCGTTCACCCGAAGCCTATAAAAAGCTGTTAAACGGCGCAGGAATCCGCTTGGGCGGCCTGATTGCCACGACACAGTTTGTGAACCCGGATGACGCGGTATATCATGAAGAATTTGAAAAATTAAAGCATTGGGTCGATGTGGCGGCCGAATTGAAAGCCGAAACCGTTATGGTGGTTCCGTTTTGCGATTGGGTAAAATCGGATCGTGACAAAGCCTTTGCGATGAAACGCATGATTTGCGGTATGCGTGAGCTGGTTTTGTATGCAAAGCCGCTTGGCGTGACCATCTGCATGGAGAATTTTTCACTACAAGCATATCCCTATTCTTTGACAGAGGATGTGATCAGCGTATTTGAAGCCGTACCGGGTTTACATTACATTATGGATGCGGCTAACCTGTACTGTGTGCGCGGCGATATTTTCAAGCTGTATGATGCCATGAAATCGCGCATTTACAAAATGCATATCAAAGATTGGCAGGAAGATCCCTATGGCTGCATTGTGCGTCCCATGCTGCCGCAGCTGGACGGCTGCGCCATCGGGGCAGGACTTTTGCCGACCGATGAGCTGATGCGCCGCCTTGCGGCAGACGGCTTTTCGGGAGACTTGATTATTGAAGTGAACTCGGACGTCGTATCAACGAAGGTGATAGCCGACTCGGCGGCATATTTAAAACAGCATATGTAAAACATATAAAGGGGCTGCAAAAACGCAAGTAACTGTCTTGTAGCCCCTTTAACATTTTTAAAGCTTTGTTTGTCCTTATTCCCAAAAAGGAAGTCTTATTCCTTTTCCCTTCTTTACGGCATTCTTATAGCATCTGGCCGTAACAGCGATATCCATAATGCCTGCACCGACAGCATTAAAATAGATAATTTCATCGTCGTTTTCTCTGGGAGATTTTGTCCCTGCAAGAATTTCTCCAAGTTCCGCATGAAGGTCGCTGTCTTTAAAAAGTTTATCTTTCCACATAAGGGCAACCGTGCTTATCATGCGGTGCTTGACATTTTCCCAATAGTCAACAACAACCTTATCCGCCCTCTTGACACATTCATTATCCACCTCATAATCTGCCATATTCATAACAAGAGTGCCCTTTTTAAGGTACTTGCCTTTAATGAAAGGCTCGCTTGCAAGTGTTACGCAGTCGATAATGTCACTGTTTCTTACGGCAGTGTCAATATCATTTGCTATAATTGTCTTTATGTGAGGATAGATTTTATTTACCGTGTCACTGAAACGTCGTGCATTTTCTTCCCGGATATCATATATGTAGAGAGTGTCAATTGAAGGACGCGCAATCAATGCGGCTTCGAGCTGTGTAGGAGCCTGAGCCCCCGCGCCGCATATTGTCATAACAGAAGCATTGCTTTTTGCAAGGAGTTTTATGGCGACACCACCTGATGCGCCTGTTCTCATGGTACTTACCTTTGTTCCATCGGCTACACAAAGCGGAAGCTTGGTTTCGGGGTCGTTTAGAATAATCGTTACACTTGCTCTGGGAAGACCCTTTTTATAGTTCTGAGGGCCGCTCCCGATCCATTTAATACCTGCCATATCATATTCTCCGCCGATATAACCGGGCATTGCATTGATACGGCCAAAAATATTTTCTTCTTCGGTACTGTTTCCCCAGCGCATAACGCACTTGCCGGGAGCAATGACATCTCCCTCCTGCGTAAGCACGTATACCCGTTCAACGTCGTTAATAACATCCCTCATGGAGGCTGCACCGAGTTCATCCATGGCTTTATTATTCAAAAATAAAATGTCCGCTTTGCTCATTTCGATAATCTCCTTTTTATTAAATTTGCCTTGTTATTCGATTCTCATTTTGCATGAGGGCATTTGCTTCGATATATTTATCTCTGCATATTTCAACTCGCATGTATTGTACCTTACGCTTCTTCAAACATATCGGCCAGCCGTCTTGCGGCATGTGCCAGGTCTTGCAGGCCGGTTAAAACCGTGTCGGCGGTAAAGGCCGAAAGATACTGGGTGGCCTCTAAGGTGAAATAACCGCGGTAGTTCACTTTTTTGAGTGCGGCCACGACCTTGGTAAAGTCAATGTTCATAGAAAAAGGAATTTCGTGCGAGTCGTGCCATTTGTCATTATCGTGCAGATGCAGCGCCTGTAACCTGTCTCCCAGCGCCAAAATCATTTCTTCGGCCGATGTGTTCAGTCCGCGCATTTCGGCATGCCCTATATCCAGGCAGGCAACCAGAAAATCATCATCCACGGCATCTAAGTGTGCGTTAAAGTTGAGCGGGTCAGAGCAGGCCGCCGGGGCGGCTTCATCTGTATCATAGTTCCAGTTCCACATGTTTTCCGTTGCGATTTTTACACCGCAGTCCTTGGCAAAGGGCAGCAGTTCTTCGTACATCTCGGCATTTTCCCGGGCGGTTTTATCATTATCGGGGTGAATCACACAAATGCTGCCGCCGGCTTCTGCCGTACATTCAACAGCACGCTTCAGATAAGAACGAATCTCTTTACAATACGTTGGAAACGGAGCATGAGATTGGTTGCACACAATGCCGTTGTCCAGCCCTATCTGACGAAGCTTTCGGGCGTAGGCAAGACAGTTTTCTCCGCCGAGCGGATGGTCTGTTTTGCAGACCTTTTTTGTTTTCCAGTCATACCGCACCATGTTATCGGCCATCATGGAAAAATCCCAAGCGTCAAAGCCTGCCTTTGCTACCAGTTCAACGGCGCGTTCTTCGCCCACATGCGCAATTGAGGATTCGATTTCGGTTGATATTTTCACGTTGCATACCCCTTTACATATGAATTATATATGCATGTAGTATATCACACTTCTTTTTGTTTGTCCATATCATAATTTACAT
>UQYH01000058.1 GCA_900545185.1 uncultured Eubacteriales bacterium
ATAATTTTGTAATATTTTAAGCATTTGTTTCATATGTATAATATAGAGCAACAATTTTGACAAAACGAGGTGATACAGTGGATAAAAACCCATGCCGTGTGACGGTGAAACGGATTGAAAAAATCCCGTCGCGGTATTATGTGCAGGTTAAAACCCCCGTGGCCAAAGCCCGCACAAAGGTAAAGGTGGAAGTCAGTGATTCGCTTTTGGCCGAATCCAAACGCTTGACCGATGCGCTGCGCGCCCTGCCGCCTGTTTCGGCCGATTTTTCGGGTACGCTTTGCGCACAGATAAAGGCCGCATTGGCGCGGATGAAATCGACAACGTTCGGCTGTCTTTCCGCTATTCGCTGTATGCTGGCAGAAAATACGAAACGCATGCTGTTTTCGGGCGCTGCATCCTGCACCGTGGCCGCCATGGCCGCGCTGATTTTGGCTGCAACCTGTAGCTTTGGCTGTGTGATAACGGTGAACGGACAGGTCATCGGCACCGTGCCGGACGCCGCGGCTTATGATAAGCTGGTGGAGGAGATTAACGAAGAAATCGCCTATGTCAGCGGCGAAAGCTTTACCCCGGCCGAAACACCCGATTTTTCGACAAAGCTCATCCCCAAGGGCGCATATACGGACGAGGCGGATGTGAAGGAACAGCTTAAGGCGACCGATGAGGATATGCTGCCGGCCTACGGCATTTACGTAAACGACGAGATTTTGCTTGCCCTGCCCAACGAGCAGGCGGCGCTGACCGTTTTGGAGGACTACAAAAACAGCTTTACCGAAGGTAAAGACGAGGTGACGGCCGAATTTTGCGAGCCGGTGACGGTGGCACATCGCTTTGTGCCGAAATGTGCCTTAAAAACGGCCGAAAGCGCTATGGAAGCGCTTAAAACAGGCCGCATTGCCTTATATACCCCAAGTGAGGGCGAAACGCTTGAATCGGTGGCCGAGAGCTACGGCATTACGACAGAGGATATTTTGCAGCAAAACGCAGATGCCGATTTGAAAAACCCGGCAGGCGTGCAGCTGAAAATCCGTACGGGTCAGCCGCTTGTTTCGGTTAAAACGGTTGAACACGCGAACATAACGGAGTCCATTCCCTTCAACACGATTGAAAAGGAAGATCCCACAAAATATGAAGGTAACCTTGTTGTAGAGCAGGAGGGCGTGGAAGGCAGCCGCGTGGTGGAAGCATACATTACCGCAGTAAACGGCGTGGAAACCGGCCGCGAGGTGGTTTCGGAAAATCTGCTTTCAGCCGCTGTGGATCAAATTGTGCAAAAAGGCACAAAAGAGCCGCCCAGCCCGATTGGTACCGGCAGCTTTTCGGTGCCGACAAGCGGAAGCCTTTCGTCTCGGTTCGGTTCGCGCTGGGGCAGAAGCCATACAGGTGTTGATTTGGCTGCCGCAACCGGCACAAATATTTATGCTGCCGATAACGGTACGGTCATTTATTCGGCCTATAACGACGGCGGTTACGGCAACCTAATTCAAATTGACCACGGCAACGGTCTTGTTACCTATTACGGCCATTGCAGTGAGCTTTTGGTGCCGGTCGGCACGGTTGTGGCCAAGGGTGATTTAATTGCCAAGGTCGGCAACACGGGTCGCAGCTATGGTTCGCATCTGCATTTTGAGGTGCGCTCTGGCGGCACACCGCAGGATCCGATGGCATACCTGAACGGACTGCAATAAAACATTGGTATGATAAGCGAAACGGTAGAAAAGACCTTTGCCGTTTCGCTTTTTTATTGCATCATTACCCCTATAGACACGATTTGTGACAGCAGGAAGGGCAAGATTTTTTTGCAAATGAATTGACAAAAGGTAAAAAGAAGGGTATAATAAAAACAAGGAGCAAGACCGGAAACGGTTATGCCAAGGTTTTTGTTATAAAAATAACGCCAACTTTAGCGGAGGGGGCGTTATTTTTTTATGGAAATTACTAAGAGTAGTAGAATAGTCATAAATAAGATTATGTATTCATTATCCATAAGCTATCACCTCCTTTCATGGAGATGATGGCATAACCGCCCGACTTTTGCGCTGCTTCCGAATGTAAGCTTCGGACTCTATCGCAGCTGTTTCGGTCTTGCTCTGTCGAATCACTCCGACTGTTTTAGTATACACCAAAAATCGACACGATGCAAGCGATTGACAGACACGATTTGTGACAGCGGACAGGGTGAGACTTTTTTTGCAAAAGAATTGACAAACTGTAAAATGAAGGGTATAATAATAACAAAGAGCAAGGCCGAAAACGGTTATGCCAAGGTGGTTCATTAAAAACATAACGCGCTACTTGGCTGTGGGCGTTATTTTTTTATGCCTAACCTGTCAACAATGCAAATTTAACATACCGAATCGACATTTTTATAAGGAGTGTTATGCAATATGAAATGCTTACATAATGCGCAGATTTTAGGTGCGGATTTCAAATTTTATCGGGGCGATTTATCTTTTTCATCTGTCATTGAGGAGGGCGGCGGCACAGAAACCATTGATTGCACCGATGCTTATGTGCTGCCCGGTCTTGTGGACGTGCACACGCACGGCGTTTTGGGTTTTGAGGCCAATGATAAAGCCGTGGATTATGACCGCTGGCAGCAGTTTTTGCTGCAAAACGGCGTGACAACCTTTTTGCCGACAACCGTGACCGATACAAAGGAAAACATCCGTTATGCCCTTTCCAAGCTGCAAAAGGCTGTGGGCATTAACATGGAAGGGCCGTACATCTCGAAGGAAAAACGCGGTGCACACGCGATTGAAAAAATTTGTGAGGTCGATTTGGATTTTTTGCAAGAGGTGAAGGATCGTGTTAAAATCACGACCGTTGCTGCAGAAGAAGGTGCAAATCTAGAAAAAATTCCGGCTATCCGCGAAATGGGGATTCGCGTGTCCTTGGGGCACAGCATGGCCGATTATGAAACAGCCTGCCGCGGTTTTGCCGCCGGTGCGACAGAGGTAACGCACATTTTTAATTGCTGTCCGCCGTTTGGACATCGCGAGCCGGGGCTTGTCGGTGCGGCCTTTGATACAGACGGTATTTACTGTGAGGTCATCAGTGACGGCATCCACCTGCATCCTGCCGTTGTGCGGATGCTGTATCACACCCTGGGTGCGGACAGAATGGTGCTCATCAGTGACGCCATCAGCGCCACGGGTTTATCGGACGGGCGATATACGCTGGCCGGTTTGGAAGTGTTTGTTAAGGATGGGCAGGCGCGTTTGGCCGGCGGTAATCTGGCCGGCAGCACCGTTACATTGTACGAAGCTATGCGCCGCGCCGTGGGCTTTGGCATACCGCTTGCGGACGCGGCTAAAATGGCATCTGCCACACCGGCCAAGGCACTGGGACTGGATGCTGCGGTCGGCAGCCTGGAGGCGGGCAAGGACGCCGATATTTTGGTGCTGAATGAGGATTTAAGTATCCGTCATGTGTTTTATAAGGGAGAACAAATTCGATAATATAGGCAGAAAAACCATACCTTAATCCAAATTGGGGAGTTGTCAGAGGGGATACCCCTCTGACTTAAAAATGCGGTTTTCGCGAGCGTGTACCGCAAAAACCGCTCCTATAAAGGGCTGGCGCGGTGAGCGCCGCGCGAGCAAAAGCCCTTATACTCAAGCGAAAACTCTCGAAGAGAGATTTCGGCTTGAAGCGTGTCGAAAAAGTCGACACGCTCAACCGAGAGCCGTTCTACGGCTCTCGGGTTTTGTATCATATCTATGAAATCATATCTATGAATTTACCGCTGTGCATACATTCTGTGCATGGTTAAAATGGCCTGTTCCTTTGTATAGGTGCCGTTGGGGGCAAATTGCCCGTCACCCACGCCGTTCATAATGCCGCGCTGCGTCACATACGATACCGCCGCTTTGGCATAGTCGGAAATGGCGCTGCTATCGGTAAAATTCGGTGCGCCTGCGGCTGCGTTGTCCTGCCCCAAAAGCTGTGCCGCGCGCTGCAAAAGCGCTGCCGCATCCTGCCGTTTAATAAAAGAGCCGGGCGCGAAGCTGTTGGCCGAAACGCCCTGAATCAATCCGAGCTGATTCGCCAAAAGCACATCCTTTTCATTTGTATCATAAAACGGATTCTGTTCATATAAATCCGCTGTCTGCATGTTTTTATGTTCGGCCAAAAGCGCCTCGGCCGATTTGCCGGAGCAGCGCGTCAGTGTTTGCATTAAAAGCTTGGCAAAATCCACACGCGTAATGGCACGGGTATATTGATTGCGCAGCGATGTCGGGACTAAGCCCTCGGCAATGGCTGCCGTAACCTCTCCGTAAGACCACGGTGCGGTTTCGTCCTCGCTCGGTGTCAGATCGGGCGCGGTTATGCGCGCATAACCGTATGCGCCGTTTGCATAAATCGGCATAAGCGCACCTGTCGGCCGCAATATGCCACCCTCGGTTAAAAACTGTGATGCGTCCAAACCGTCCTCCGAAAATATTTCGTTTTTGCGGTTTACAAAATAGGTCTTGCCGTCCTTTTGTACCAGCGCCATGCCTTGGCAAAACGCCCCGACTGCCGTATATTGCGGCTCGATAACGCAGTTGCCGCTGACATCGGCGTAGCCCCACAGCCCGTCTTTTTTAACGGCAACAAGGCCTTCGCTGTGCCCTTGCATTTGGTCATATATAAACGGAATTAAAACATTGCCGCCCATATCAATTGCGCCCCATTTGTGCGTTTCTGCATCACGCAGAGAGAGTACGCCGTCATGCACAAGGGTTACGCCTTCGCCATGGTAGGTATCGGTATAGGCCATGTCATATGCGCCGGAAAACACAATCTGCCCTAAGCGGTTGACAAAGACCAGCGTAGCCGGGTAGGCAAACCCTTCACGCTCGTAGGGGAGATAGCGCACCCATGCCGCGGCGCGACCCTCTGCAAAGGGATATACGCTTTCAAAGCGGTAATCGCCCTGCTCTTTGGCAATTGACACCACCTCGGCGCCTGTTGTATCGGCAAATACAAAGCGGCCGTCGGTATCGGCAAGACGCACCAACCCGTCCGAGCAGATGCTGTCGGCATCAAGCTGTGCTGCGCGGCCGCTGTAATCAAACAGCAGACGGCAGGCAGGAAGGTACAAATATTGATTGACAAAATAATAAGGAATCTGCTGTCCCTCAGCCGTGAAAAGTGTTGCAGGCACTACCGAAACCGGTGCGCCCGAATGATCTGTCAGCGGCAGGGGCGCCGCGTCGGTCGCTTCGATGACATACAGAAAAAAGCTGCCCGTCTCGGCGTCTTTTTTGCCAATTAGTGCACGGCCTTCGGAAAACGGCGCTGCGTAATCATACGCCGCGGCAATCACGGCTTGGCCGCTTTCATCTATGTAGCCCCATTTGCCCTCCGTCTGTACGGCGGCATAGCCTTCGGCAAACGGTTCTGCTTTAGTGTAGCGCGGCTTAATCTCGTATGCCGTTTCGTCCGCTCCGTCCGATTGTGCACCCTCTGTCGGTGCGACTTCGTCCGTTTCTGTTTTATCTTCGTTTTCTGCTGTCACATCGGCGGCCGCGTTTTGCTGCTCGGTTTTTACATCGGCTGCCTTGCTTTGACCCGTCTCTTGCGCGTGCACACACGGTGTTGCCAACAGCAAAAATGCCAGTGCGCAAAGTGCAATTCGTTTATGTTTAAAGTGATTCATATGTGTCTCCCATCTGTTGCCGCGATTTGGCTTTTACGCCGCGCGGCCGACTGTTTTATTGTAACACATCATCCCTCAAAATACAAGAGTTCCCTTTGTTTTTTCTTGCATAATATGCTATTTTTGAACAATATTCAGAAAAACGCTTGACAAAATAAATTCCAAGCAATATAATACTAATACTTATCATATGAATATGCATTTTGGGGAGGGCAGAAAGCACCATGCAAAAGAACGGAACAGAATTGCTTGCGGCTTTGAACGCCGGTGGCTTACAGCCGCAGACGGAACAGGACATTTTGGCGAAAAACGCGCACACGGCATCGCATGGCCTGACCTTAACCGCAGCACAGGCTGCCGCATTGACGCAAACGCGGACGGAGTCGCTTGCCAAAAGCGGCCGCATTGAATTTGGCGGCGGCACGGTCGGCAGGCTGATTGATGCATTTTGCGACTCGCCCTATATAACGCAGGAGCAGTATGAGGAAAGCTTGCACACTCTGATCGGCTTGTTTTACGAATCGAAAACCCAAACACGGGATCGTGTTTCGGATGATGCGCTGATTCAATTTATGAAAACGGCCTTTAACGGTACGTGCCATGGCTCGTTTGCACTGCTGGAACAGCAGCTTGAGCAGCTGACACGCAAGTGCGCCGCAACAGATACGCTGTAAAAGAAAGGAGCCAACCCATGCAAACGCCGGATATTTTACATCCGATTCAACCGCAGCAGCTTTCACCCAAGGACTATTTTCGTTCGCTGGCGGCGGCCGCCTTGGATTGCGGCCTTCTGACCGAATCGAGAATCGGGCAGATGTATGCCGAACTGCCGGCGCTTTTGGCCGCGCTGGCCGAACTGCAAACGCAGGGCCAAAGCAGCTCTGTATCCGTCGAGACGGCCGAATCGCTGGCAGGCTCTGTTATGTTTGTCCTCGGTGTGCAGCTGAAAAGCTATCCCGCGCCCGAACAGGCCGCCCAAGCTTTGCAAACAGAAACGATGGAGACCTTATTTACAAAGGGGCTTTCGGCCGTGCGGCGCAAAATGGCTGTGGCGCGGCATTTGCAGCGGCGCATAGCCGACAATTTGCTGCATACGCCCAACGTGTTTTACCGCGCAACCGCCATTGACGGCATTAATGGCTTTTTTAGGCTGTATCAACCGCAGTTTGCGGCGCAGCTTGTTCACATCACGCTGGATTATCCCATTCTATCGGGTCGGCCGCCTTTAGACGGCATTGAATGTATTGAGGCTTATTTGCGCGATTTGGAAATTGAAAATTCGTTTTGTGTTTTATTCGATGCGCAGGATATTCACAATTTGTTATGCGGTCTGACGCGCGATTACCGCAGTTGTCCGATGAATTTGTTTGAACCGGTCTTGCTCTCGGCCTTGGGGCTTATGCTGTGCGGCCGATCGCCGCGCCGCCTGGATTTAACAGAGGCGGATGTGGCGCACATTGCGCGTATATTGGAGCATAAATCCGCAGCCGATATACAGACGCTTTTGGAAAATGCTCTGTCTGCTCTTGCCGGGCAGCTGCCCTTGCCGCTGCGCCTTTCGGGCTATGCGGCGCGTTGTTTTCCGTTTGTTGCGGCCGATTTGGCCGAGGCTGCCAAGCTGCACATGCTTCATGCGCGTTTTTTGGTGCCCAAGGCAGAGGAAAATGAGCCGCAGCTGACGGTTTCATACGGCGAGACCATGGCGGACGAGGCGTATAAAAAGCTTTTGGAGGGCATTTTACAGGCCGAAAGCAGTGATGAAAAAATACGCTTGATTGTATCGGCGGTTCACTCCCTGGCCGATTTAACGGAGATTGTATTGGACGCGGCGCTTGACGAGGAGGAATGAAGCAATTGGTTAAGCTACTGCCACCGGCGGTGTTTGCCGCGCTTTTAATGCAATACCCCAACGATGATTTTTTAGAGCGCGAAAGCGAACAACGGCTGTTTCAGGCTTTGCAGCACAGGAAGGCCGCTCTGACAGATAAAGGGCGGCAAGAGTTGATGAGGTATCATATTGCGGATGAGGGGATGTAAAAAAAGTCCGAACCGCAAAAAGGGGATGCAAATCATAAAATCAGGCAAGGTAAGGCGTACTGAAATAAGATAATTATGTTGAAAAACTAAATTATAATCCAATCCGGGGAGTTGTCAGAGGGGGATATTCCCCCTCTGACTTAAAAATGCGGTTTTCGCGGGCGTGTACCGCAAAAAACCGCTCCTATAAAGGGCTGGCGCGGTGAGCGCCGCGCGAGCGAAAGCCCTTATTCTCAAGCGAAAACTCTCAAAGAGAGATTTCGACTTGAAGCGTGTCGAAGAAGTCGACACGCTCAACAAGTCCCTTCGTTTTTGATTGCTTCCAAAAGTGCCGCAATTTCACTTTCGCCGAATACGTGAATCCCGTTTTGCTGCAACAGCTCTGTGGTGATGCCGTTACCGGGAATCAGGGATTTGGTAAACGTGCCGTCATATACAAAATCGCGGCCGCAAGAGGGGCTGCGTTCTTTTAAAACAGCGAAACGGCAACGATGCTTTTGGGCTAAGGCCAGCACCGCTTCTGCACCGGCTCGGTAGGCCGCCGTTACATCGCGCCCGTCACGGCTGATGACGCGGTTGCCGCAAATTTCGGAAGGCTCGCGCGGAATGGGCAAACCGCCCATGGATTCGGGGCACACGGAAATACAACGAAAGCTTTTGCAAAGCGCCGTTACAGCCTCGTTCGGCTTGCTGCCGCCGTCATAGCGGCAGGGCTTGCCCAACAGACAGGCGCTGACCAAAATGGTATGCATCATGAAACCTCTTTTCTGTTTTAATAGGCTCCCTATCGGGGTGTGGCAAGTGTTTGTTCCTCTAAAATGCGACCGTCCGAATCTGTAAACGTCACCGTAATGCGGCCGCCGGAGAAGGTAAGGCCGCAGCCGGCAAAATAGGGCGTATCAAAACGCGGTCTGGCGCCGGCAATTACGGGGCAGGGCTGCCCTAAATGGTCAAGCTCGCCGCCGGGGTAGCTTATAAATTGCTTAGGCACATGCCTGCACAGCATAAAATCGGGCTTTATATAACAGCCAAGCAGCTCAGGCATATGGACTTTGACTTTTGAATGCCTAAGCTTTATGTATGTATCTGTGGTATTGTATCTATTGTATCACATATTTAAGAGCTTGTCTATAAAAATAAGACCCCTGCTGCGTTGTATGCCATCATGTGCCGCATAGCAGGGGTCTTGTGTATTGTTACTGTTGGTAGCTCTCCCACAGCTGTTTTGCCGTCATAAACTCGGCACCCTCAGCTTTTAAAAGCTTAATCAGCGTATCCATTTCACGGATCGCGCCCTCACCGCAGTTATAGGTGATAAAATCATCCGGAATAACAGTTGCTTCGCCGAAGTGATAGCTCTTTTCGGCCGGGATAAATTCCCACGGATGGATATACAGGCAAATCACCGGCGGCAGGTTGCGTTCTTCAACAAATTTGCAGAAGCCGCGTACCTTATTCATGACGAACTCGGCGCCCTCGGTTCTGAACTGCGGCCACTGGTCGCGGTCACGCTCTAAGGGGGAGTCCTGGCTGGTCATAACCATATCGCAGAAGTTCGGGATTTCCAACAGCTTCATATCGCCCTTCTTTGTCCAGTCATCGTAAGACGGATGATAGGGGGCAAACTGTTCGCGGTAAAAATACATGGGGTACGTTGCATCAGAGAGGTAGCCCAGCTTCTCCAGGGCATTGACAACGGCTGTCGAGCCCCAAAGACGCGGACAGCGGAAAGCAGTGGGATGCACGCCCGAAGCGGCTTCTACCCATTCGGTTGCCAGCTTGATGCGCGGAAAAACTTCATCCGGCAAAAGCGGCTTAACGCCGGGGATGGGGAACAGCTCATCGCCGACCGTTTCGTGGTACAGCGAATGTGCGCCAACCTCGTTGTTGCTGCCTGCAACCATTTTGGCAATGTTCGGATTCTCTTTTGCGGCCTCACCCGTGAAAAAGAAGGTACCGGCTACGCCGTTTCTGTCGAACATATCCAGCAGAATGGGCACGCCCTTTTGTACGCTTTCGTAAAACGGGGTAAAGCTGCCGATGTCGGTCTCGGTATCAACACCGATAATAACCTTTGGATTCATGATTGTTTCTCCTTTCTTCGGTTTTGTAGCAGCGGTGACGCCGTGAAAGAATGAACGGCACCGCGTTGCAAAACGGGCAGCAGCGTTCTCCGACGGGAGAACGCTTGCATATAATTTATATGATTACATAGGGTGCACAGGTATGAATCGGGTTGTACTAATGCTAACAGCCTTAGCTTGCATAGGCTGCGTTCTGTGCGGCTTTTTACAGCATGCGGAGTTAGGAAAAAGGTGTGCAGAATGGACAAACTGAGCCAAGCTACGGCTTGGGGCACCCGAAGGCGTACAAAGGTACGCCGAGAGGCGAAGTTTGTTCATAGCAGTCTATGCATAAATTATATAATTTGTTGTTAAACAAATTTTCCAAACTCTTTAGCTATGTAATATAATTGCACAAACGCTAACAGCCCTAGCTTGCATAGGCTGCGTTCTGTGCGGCTTTTTACAACTCCGACCCTAGCAGGAATAACCCATGACGGTATAAAACGCCATGTTTTGCTGGCGCGTATCCAGTCTGCCGTACTGTGCGACGACGGGCACGTCACTTTCCAGGCAAATGGCATACTGAGTTTCACGCGGAATGGTAAAACCGACAAAATCGGTATCACAATTTGTCCGCAGGCAGCGAACACGCTTTGCATCAACCGTTACCTTTAAATCGGTAATCGGATCACGGTCGTCAAAATAAAGTGTCATGTTCACGTGTGCCGGGGTGTCATTCATATTTAAAATGATAATGGATTCGTGCCCTTTCAGCTCAAAATCGCCGGCCGGCGGCATTTCAAGATCGGGGAAAACCCAAACGTTTTTACCTACCTGATTCATCTTAACCCCTCCCGATTAAAATTCCAGCTCGTGGATGGTGCCGATCTGCTCACTTAACAGATCAACGCCGGTTTCGGTAATGGCGATCGGCTTCTCCCAACGCAGACCGAAATCGCTGCCCATAACAAAGGTATCAATCTGGAAGGTCATGTTCTTTTGCAGCTTGTAATCGCTGATGGTTTCCATCCAGGGGGACTCAACCTCAATCAGACCCAAACCGTGGCAGGGGCCGTAGAAGTAGTTGTCGCGCTTGCCGTTGGCTTCAAAGAACTTAATAAAGTCTTTTGCAACATCACCGGAGATAATGCCGGCCTTCAGCTGTTTTTCTGTCCACATGTGCGCTTCCAGACCAAACTCAACCAGCTCTTTCTTTTCGCCCGTCAGCTTACCCATGCTAATCGGCATACCAATGCTGGGGGAGTAGCCGCAAACCTTGGCAGAAAGGTTCAGCTGCACAATGTCGCCCATCTGAATTTCTTTGTAAGAAGAACGGCTGATGGCGTGCTTTGTGCTCTTTTGGCTGAAGCAGTACATCGGCAGACCTTCATATTCCGCACCGTGCTCATAAATGGTTTTTTGTGCAATACCAACCAATTGCAGCTCGGTCATACCGGGACGGATGGCCTTGATAACCGCATCGGTTGCCTTTTGTGTGATGTGTGCGGCTTCACGCAGGCAGGCAATTTCATTGTCGGATTTTACACTGCGCAGGGCAACCATAATATCATCGGCACGAACGATTTCGGCCTTGGGGTATGCGTTTTTCAGGCCTTCCATCATCACCAAATTGGTATCGAGCCATGCAGCCACACCGATTTTAATGTGCTCGCCGGTTACGCCCAGCTTTTTAAATACATCGTTGTAGGTTTGGGGCTTTAATTCGGGGTAAGCCGGGTTGGCGGATTCTCTGTACTCATACAGTACAAAAACATCATCAATTACACCGAAGTCCGAAGCGAAGATTTCGCTTTCGGGGCCAACCATCAGGGCAACCTCGCCGGTTGCGGAAATGGCAACGCCGCAGCGCTCAAACACAGGCCAAAAGTTGCTGAAATAACGGGTGTTGGCATAATCGGCCTCGTTGCCGTTTACAACCAAAACGTCAAGACCCTTTTCGCGGATTTTGGCCGCTGCGTTTTTAACTCTTTGTTTATACTCCTCTAAGGGGATTTGGACTCTGCTCATTGTAAATACCTCCTGAAAATGATATATGTAATTCTCTTTTCATTGTAATATACTGCGAATCACTTGTCAACGAAATGAAAAAATTAAAATTTAAACGTTTCAATTTTAAAAAAGGGCTTGACAAAAGTAAAATTTTGTAGTAAAATGTTATACGTTGCATGTGGCGGCATGGCTCAGTTGGCTAGAGCAAACGGTTCATACCCGTTAGGTCGGTGGTTCGAATCCACCTGCCGCTACCACGTCGGAATGGACTTCGCTCCATTCCGATTTTTCTTTGCAGAAAAATCAGTCATATGCTTCGTCATTCCTCCTTTATCGCAAAAGGTCACATTCGCGTCGGCTATTCGGTTGCAAGCGCCCTCATAACGCCTTTGGCTCATTACCAACCTTTTGCGAGTGTGCCTGCGGCGCGAATATCTCAATGGTTCGGCTTTTTCACGTCGGAGCAAGCTTTATATCGCTTGCTCTGATTTTTTTTGTAAAAATCAGAGTTCGCTCATGTCGCTGCTCCTCCTCTTTCGCAAAAAGGCACGCTCGGCTCAACTGCTCAATTGTAAACGCGTTCGCGACGTTTCACTGTCGCTACCCCAGTTTCTCACACGCTCTTTTTTACACAAAAGCGGGATGGCCACTTGTTATTGAACCTTGTATTTTGACGGTAAACATCCCATATACAGTTTAAAAGTCTTTGTAAAAAACGACATATTTGTAAATCCGCACATTTGCGCAGCGTCTGCCACAGATACTCCGTCAGAAATATATTCGGATGCTTTTTTACAACGGTAACTGTTAATATATTGCACAATTGTTTGGTTTGTTACCTTTTTGAACTCACGCGATAAGCTGTATTTATCCACAAAAGCATTTTGCGATATCTCATCCAAAGACATTTTTCTTTCGTAATTTGTTCTTATAAATTTTATAGTTTCTTTTACTGCCTCAAATGAGTGTGCTTTTATTGCATATTTATTTTCCGAAAGCGTGTGTTTTTCCCGAAATTCAATTAACATTTTAAGCAGAATTTCATTCAGTTTGGCAATTCGTCATATATCTTCATAATTTTCATATATATCGCAAAGTGCTTTAAAGTGCTTTAAGAAGGTTTTACTTTTAATCTTGTGAGAAAATTTCAATGTGAGAGGATCTATATCAACCTGCCTGCAAAACCGTGTATCTATAATAAGGCAGGTATAAACTGCTCTGTTTGTCCAGTATTAAAGGCAAGTAAAAATCGGTGCGCTGCGGCGCACCGATTTGGGTTAATTTTGTTCTTTCATTTTTTGCTGCAAATAGCGGTCTAAAACCTTTAAGTTATGAAATAAATTTTGAGGTTTAAGGGAGTCAAAGCCACTAATAAAAGGTTCTTTCGTTAAGTTTCTCAACATATCATGACCGTTCTCGGTAGGAATTTCGACCCCGAAAATGGAACGATCGTATAGAAATTTAAGCGAAAAGGAATAAATTTTAACCGGCCATTTAAATTCAGCCCATGGTGCGCCCGAATCTTCAATTTCACCAAAGGTAATATTGTCACCCCAGACTTCTTGTGCTGTTTTTTTAATTAAAGCAATATTGTTTTGCGCTTCTTGATCGTATCGGTTGTTACTTTCTAACATACCAAAATCCTCCTTCATAAATTAAATTTGTATCATTCAGGTTGCTTTGAGATTTTATATAGTTCCATTCACGTTTAAGAAAACCACTTTCTGGAACAGGGTTGTGCGAGAAACGTATAGTTTTCCCTTCGTTAAGAGCATCTTTCAATACGGGTTTATTAAATATTTCAAACATCTCATCTTCGTTAAGGTTATATTTCCCTTTAATTGGTGACCACTCATCTCCCAAGTCGAAGTAAGAAGTTTTTCCGGCGCGGACGGTGTAGGACGTTTCATCGGCCGCGTATTTACCCAATGTTAAGGTATCGGAGGCTGCATTTTTGACCGAACGTTTTCGGATGGCTTCGTATTCCTCTAAGGGAATTTTGCCGGCAACCTTCCCGTCAATCAGTGCATCGGCCGCGTTTTGCAGGGCTTTACCTTCTTTTGTCGCTGCCTTTGCTGCGTCTGCTGCATCATCCGCATGTTTTGTCGCGGCCTTTGCCGCATCGGCGGCTTCATCCGCATGCTTGGTCGCGGCCTTTGCCACATCAGCTGCTTCATCGCCATGTTTGGCGGCAGTTTTCAGCACAGCGGATACCTCATCCGAATACTTCAACGAACCGATAACAGGAAGAAGTGCCAGAAAGTCCATTGCGGTTTGTGCTATGTGCTTAGGCGTGTTTTCCCAATGCGTTAAATCGTAAGCTAAATCACGAAGATCTAACGGAAGGTCGAGATCCAGCAGCCCGGCTATTACCTGGAGAGCCGTTCCGAGCAGTGTAACATCTTCGGTGAAATTCCCCATTAAAAGCTGGCGCAGGGACTTGCCCAGATAGCTGCTTAAAAAATTGTACTGTTTCAAGGAATCATCGGACTTTTTTTGCTTTTCCTCTTTTTTTACGCTGCTGATGGTATAGACCGCGTTGCCGTTTGCATCCAAAATTTCGGTTTT
>UQYH01000059.1 GCA_900545185.1 uncultured Eubacteriales bacterium
TTAACGTCCTTTTTTTCAGTTGACATGTAATTTGCAATGTTCTTCCTCCTTTGTATAAGAAATAGAAATTTCTTCCAATTATTATATTCGGGATTTTCTTGTTAATTCCTTCGTAAAAAAAAGAAAGGTTTTGTCGAAACGCAAAAAGTTTTCGACAAAACCTGACAGAGCCGGTATATACCAGTGTTTTTATTCACTAAGAATTGTTTTATGAACATGCCGCAAGAGCAGGGATGCCATGAGGACGGAGGCGCATTCCGCAATGGGGAAGGCAAGCCAAACAAGATCCAAACGACCTGTTTTGGAAAGCAGAAAGGCCACCGGCAAAAGCACCACAAGCTGACGCACGATGGAGATAATCATGCTCCATACACCGTTTCCGATGGCCTGAAAGACCGAAGTGGAAACAATACAAAAGCCGGCCAGTACAAAGCTTAAGCTAATGTAGCGCAGCGCCACGGTTCCGATGGAGAGCATGGAATCCGACGCCTTAAACAAAAGCAGAAGCTGACGGGGGAAAAACTGGAAAATCAGCGTGCCGATCAGCATTAAGCTGACCGCGTATATAATACTCAACACAATTGTTTTTTTCATTCTGTCCTTTTTTTGTGCGCCCAAATTATAGGCAACAATCGGAATCATGCCGTTGTTTAAACCAAACACCGGCATAAAAATGAAGCTTTGCAGTTTAAAATATACACCGAAAACAGCCGTTGCCGTTGCGGTAAAGCTCATTAAAATCTGATTCATGCCAAATGTCATAATCGAAGCAATGGACTGCATGATAATAGAAGGCACACCCACGCTGTAAATACGCTTTATGATTTTACCGCCGGGACGGAAGCCTTTTAAACTGAGCGAAATTTCGTGATTTTTGCGCAAATTGAAATACAAGCCCAAAAGCATGGCGATAATCTGGCCGATTACGGTGGCAAGAGCCGCACCGGCTACCTCCATGCGCGGAAAACCGAACAGACCGAAAATCATAATCGGATCTAAAATAATATTAACAATGGCACCGACACCCTGTGTAAACATGGTATAAATGGTTTTACCCGTGGATTGCAGCAGACGTTCAAACAGTATTTCACCGAAGATACCGAACGAAAGCGTACAAACAATTAAAAGGTAAGAATGACCGTAATCCACAATGGTGCCAATGTTCGTCTGCACGGAAAAGAAGTAACGCGAAGCCGTCAGGCCGAATACGGCAAAAATGAAATAGGTCAGCAAATAAATAAAAATACCGTTTACCGCTGTTTTGTTTGCCGTTTTAAAATTCTTTTCGCCCAAGCTGCGAGATAAAAGCGCATTGACACCGACACCCGTACCCGTTGCCGCCGCAATCATTAAATTCTGCACGGGAAAAGCAAGCGAGACGGCATTTAATGCATCCTCGCTGAGCTGTGCGACAAATACACTGTCTACAATATTATATAATGCCTGCACCAGCATTGAAATCATCATGGGCAGAGACATCGAAATTAAAAGCTTATTTACGGGCATAACACCCATTTTATTTTCCTGCACCTTTTCTTCTGCGCGGTTGATTGTTTTTTCTGAAGTCATACTCCGGTTCCTTCCTTATCCTGATAAATAACGCTGTCTTTACAAAACATACCTTATTATTATAACGCAGCAGGGGAGATTTGTCAATTAAATTTGCCAAACCTCTTGACATCAGCGAAATTAACGTTTATTATATATAATGTGGTGTATAATAGCTATATAAATACATAAAAAATGAAGTTGAACTGATGATGTGCGCGGTAACGGCAACCGACCCGTATAATCAGCACGTTCCTGAAAGGATTGGTATGTAATGAGAGCTTCAAAAATGTTGCTGAAAACCCTCCGGGAGACTCCGGCCGAGGCGGAAATTGCCAGCCATCAGCTGATGCTGCGTGCAGGGCTGATGCGTAAACTGGCCGCCGGTATATATTCCTATTTACCGCTGGGACTTCGATCGCTGCACAAGGTAGAGCAAATTGTTCGTGAGGAAATGGACGCCGCAGGCGCACAAGAGCTTTTAATGTCTGCGCTTTTACCGGCCGAATCGTATCAGGCCTCCGGCCGCTGGGAAGTGTTCGGCCCCGAAATGTTCCGTTTGCAGGATCGGAACGAGCGTGATTTTTGTCTTGGCCCCACGCATGAAGAAATTTTTACGCAAACCGTAAAATCAGAGGTTTCTTCCTATAAGCAATTGCCGCTGACACTGTATCAAATCCAAACAAAGTATCGTGACGAACGCCGTCCGCGTTTCGGCGTTATGCGTTCGCGTGAATTTATTATGAAGGATGCCTACAGCTTCGATATTGACGAAGCCGGTTTGGATGTTTCCTATCAGAAAATGTATGATGCGTATTGTCGCATTTTTAACCGCCTGGGGCTTGATTTTATTGTTGTGGATGCCGACAGCGGCGCTATGGGCGGCTCCGGCTCACAAGAGTTTATGGTAAAATCCGAATCCGGCGAAGATGTCATTGCATTTTGTCCGCACTGTCGCTATGCCGCCAATGTTGAAAAGGCCGCCTGCGTGCCGGAAACAGCGGAGAATGAGGAGCTGAAGCCCTTACAGAAAATACATACCCCAAAGGCCGGTACCATTGAAGAACTGGTTGCGTTTTTGGGAACGGACAGCAAGCATTTTGCCAAAACACTGATTTATACGGCAGGGGAACAAACCATTGCCGTTATGGTGCGCGGCGACCGCGAAGTGAACGAAACAAAGCTTGCCAATCTGCTTGGCATTAACGAACAGGATTTGGCGCTGGCAGAGGCGGACGTTGTTTCGGCCGTGACCAATGCACGCGTTGGCTTTGCAGGCCCTGTCGGCCTTTCTGTACCCGTATACTGCGATTTGGAAGTTGCGGAAATGACGAACTTTGTGGTTGGTGCCAACGAAACGGATTATCATTATGAAAACGTGAATATGAAAGACTTCACCCCGGCTCAAATTGCGGATTTACGCACGATTGTTGATGGTGACGCATGCCCGCATTGCGGCAAACCCGTTGAAACCACGCGCGGTGTTGAAGTGGGACACATCTTTAAGCTTGGCACAAAATATACAAAAGCGCTGGATTGCACCTGCCTGGATGAAAACGGAAAAGCCAAAACGATTGTTATGGGCTGCTACGGCATTGGCGTCAATCGTACGCTAGCTGCCGTAATTGAGCAGAACTTTGACGAAAACGGCATTATCTGGCCGGTCAGCGCGGCGCCGTATCAGGTTGTTGTTGTGCCGGTGAAAAGCGGTGATGAGGTACAGGCTACCATGGCAGAAGCCATTTACCAAAAGCTTTTGTCACAAGGTATTGACGTACTGCTGGATGACCGCGACGAGCGTCCCGGCGTGAAGTTTAAAGATGCCGATTTGATCGGTATTCCCGTTCGTATTACCGTCGGTAAAAAGGCGGCAGACGGCATGGTTGAATATAAGCTGCGCAAAGAGGCAGAATCGAAGGATATTTTGGCAGACGAAGCCGTTAAAACCGCCTGCGCATGGATTCAAGGTGAGTTGGCTTCCGCATGCAGGTAGGGAGCAGAAGGGAGTGTACCGTATGAAAAAACATGTAAATTGCATCTTGCAAACAATAATGCTAACGGTTTTAATGGTGGCCTTGGCTGTGTCGCTTTCGGCCTGCGGTAAAAACAAAAAGACCGTATCTTCTGCAAGTGCGTCTCCAAGCATAGCGCCGTCCAATGCGCCTTCGCAGGCGGCGGAAGCGTATGATGCACAAAAGGGGAAGGACGAAAAGGCAGAAAAAGCAGACCAAAGCAGCGGCAATCAAGCGCCGCCGACCCTGGCGCCTTCGACCAACAAAACCGTTATCCATAACGACGAGGAAGCACCGACCGTATATTGGACGATTGACATATCGTATCATTTAAAGGGCTGTCCGGAGCTGGAGGGAAAAGAGGTCAGCGAGATCAGCTGGGCGATGGTTAAGGAAGTCGGACTGCGTCAGTGCCCGGTTTGCAATCCGCCGCAATACGAAAACTATATAGAAAACGATGACTAATGATCGTCATAGATGAAAGCTTTGCCGAAAAGGAGATGATATAAGCAATGAAAAAAACGCGTCTGTTTGTTTTGCTGCTATGTATATCATCTCTTTTTTTGCTGTCGGGCTGCGAATCCGGTTCGAGCACCAATATCGTCCAAACGCCCAAGCAGGTGACGGAATACCAAAACACAAACGAAAAGCCGCAAAGCGGCGGTACACTGCGCCTTGCCATGACAGGGGCGGCAAGCCTGAATCCTGTCTTGGCAGATAATTTGAACAATTTGTATGTGCTGCGCTTGGTGTTTGACGGATTGTTTACGGTTGCGCCGGATGACAGCATTGAGCCGTCCCTCTGTGAAAGCTACGTCATTCAGCCGGACGGCATACATTATGAATTGACTGTTAAAAGCGGTGTCAGCTTCCATAACGGCACCAAACTGACGGCACAGGATGTGGACGCAACGCTGACATTTTTGCAGCAAAATGAAGGTCTTTTGCAAAACAGTCTTGCAGACATTGCAGAGCACAGAGCGGAGGGTATGAAGCTATACATCACCTTAAAACAGCCGGTTATTAATTTTCCGGCGCTTTTAACCTTTCCTGTTCTTTCCGCAGCAGATTTGTCGGCATCGCCGGCCGAATATATCCCGAACGGTACGGGGCGTTATAAAGTGCAAAGCTATCAAAAAAGCAAAACGCTGTACCTTTCCACAAACGAGAATTATCACGAGGCATTTGCACCTTATATAACAAATATTGAGGTTTCTCTGTTAAAGGATGCGGCAACCGCCGTAACGATGCTTGAAAATCTGCAAATCGATCTGCTGCCGTCGGATGTCATCAATCTGCGTGAATATACGCCGAAGCGTAATTTGTCCTCGGCAGAGTTTTTCCGCGGTCAGTTTACGTTTTTGGGCGTGAATAATCAGCGTCCGGCGTTGCTTTCGTCCTTAACGCGCACGGCGTTGGCCGTCAGTTTGGATAAGGCCGGGCTTTTGAACGCTGCTACCGTAAAATCTGCAAAGCCTGTTGATTTGCCGTTTGCGCCGGCTTCGTGCTGGAATAACGGACAGCTTTCGGATATTACGTATGACGCAGGCTATGCACGCTCTCTGCTTGCCGATGCCGGTTGGGCGGCATCAGAAGAAAACGGAATTTTAACACAGGAAATTTACGGAGAGAAAACGAAACTCGATTTGGAGATTCTTGTGAATCGGGAAAACCAGACAAGACAGCGCCTGGCCGCGCAAATTAAAGACTATTTTGCGGCCGCCGGCGTTGCATCGCATGTTACATCGGTATCGTTTGAAGAATATGAAAGACGGGTTGCTGCAAAACAGTTTGATTTGGTGCTGGGCAGTGTATCGCTTTCGGAAAATTACGATCCTTCTTTTTTGTTTAAAACGGACAATAATCCGTTTGGCATATCAATTGAAGAGGTTGATCAAACCCTGAATGCTTTGGCGCTGAAAGAAAATACATCGCAAAAACAATCGTTGTATTACGAACTGGACGAAGTGCTGAAAACCGAAATGCCGATGATTACCCTATATGCAGAATATAACACTTTGGTGTTTGACAGTCGCTTAAAAGGGGAGATTACACCTTCGGGAACCGACATTTTTTACGGCATTGAACGTTGGTTCTTGTCATAATTTTGAGTTTTGTGTAACATAAAAGTAAACTATTTGCCATTGACCTTTTGCACAAGACGTGCTATAATAGAGTTATAAAGGGAAACCTTATACGATTAAGAAATTTAATTATGGAGGGAGAAACATGCAAAAAGCAAAAAAAATTATGTCACTGCTTTTGGCAATCGCAATGTTGGCTGTTTTTGCCGTACCTTCTGCTTTTGCGGTTGAATTCAGTGACGTGCCGGAGAGCTACCAGTACTATGATGCAGTACAAAGCCTGGTTGCACGCGGTATTGTTGACGGTTACACAGACGGTACGTTTAAACCGGAGGACACCATCAGCCGTGCGGAATTTTGTAAAATGGTTGTATATTCCATCGGTATGGGCGAGACCTCGCAGGGCGCGGTTACCGAAACCGGCTTCCCCGATGTTGCAGCTGATTTTTGGGCTGCCGGTGTTATCAAAGTCGCACGTGATATGAATATCATTAACGGTTATGATGACGGAACCTTTAAGCCGGATGAAAAGGTTACATACGATCAGGCCATTAAAATGGTTGTGTGCGCAAAATCTGAAAAGTTTGCTACGGCTGCTCAAAAAAACGGCGGATTCCCGACCGGTTACAGAAAGGTAGCTACAGCCTATAACTTTGTTAAAAACATTACAGACGGTGTATATAATGATCCGGCTAAGCGCGGTACCATTGCCAAGCTGATTGACAACATGCTGAACATTAAAATGTCCGATATTACGGATGATTCTTCCGCAATTGATCCTTCTGCCGGCATGGAGGAAATCAAAGGACAGGTTGTAGCCGTATACGGCGCTTCTCTTGATTCCAAGACCTCTGCTTTAACAAAATATCAGGTTATGATTGCCTTAAACAGCGGAGAAACCAAGACGTATAACGGTGAAAATTTAAGCGTAAAAAATGATCTGCGCTCATACCTGGGTAAAATGGTTGTTGCATACTATAAAGAAGACATCGGCTTGAGCATGCAAAAGCTTTCCAGCTTGAACCTGCAAAAAAACAAAAACAGCGAAACGATTGTTGATGTTGCCGATATTGCCGAATACACAGCCACCAGTTTGAGCTATTACAACGAAAACAGCGAAACCAAAAAGATTTCTGTATCTTCCAGCGCTAAAATTCTTTACAACGGTCTTTTAAGCACCAAGAAGTTTGCAGATGCTGTTGCAGAGTGCGAAAATCAGTCCGGTTCTATCCGTTTCCTTTCCACCTCGGGTGAAGGCGGTACGGCTGAGGTTGTATTCTTTACGGTATATAAGAACATTGTTGTTACCTCTGTAACAGCCTCTTCTAAGCTCGTATACGGTGAAGATGTAGCCGGTAAGGTAGAAAAATATGAAATCAACGACAGCGATGTAAACAAAAATGTTACCATCACCAAAAACGGCAGCAGCGTAAGCTTTTCGGCTATTGCAAAGAATCAAGTTCTTTCAATCTCCGAAAGCGATGATAAAACACAGATTGAAGTTTTAATCGGTCCCGATGCGGTAACGGGTCGCGTTGCTGCGATGACGCGCGGCGAAAAAGAGATTACCATCGGTTCTAAGACCTATAAATTTGCAACCGGCGTAACAATGGGTACCGATATTGAAGTGGGCGCCAATCTGAAACTGTATTTAGATGCATTCAATAAGATTGCTAAATACGAGTTCCAGGCTGCTTCCGTTACCTATACGTATGCATATTTAACCAAAATAGCCAACGTCGGCACCGGTATGGATGCAGACATTCGTGTTGAACTGATCAATCTGAGCGGTTCAAGCATTAAGGATGCAACCTATTACACCTTAGCCGATAAGGTAACAATTAATAACAAGACATACCGTCCGTCGGATGATTTTGCAACTATCAAACAGTTATTAATTGATTCTGCGAAAAGATACACTTATACCAATGCAACAGGTAAAAATTTCGGCGCAGAAACCGATGAGGTGCATCAACCTCTTAAGTATACCTTAAGCAACGGTAAAATTAATACCTTGTTAATTGGCAAAGATGATGCAACCGATGCCGATTTACGCTACGATCGTTCCGCTTTGGATAGCAAAGATGGCTTTAAGTGTACAACTGATAAGGTTGGCCTTGCAGGTCAGTACACATTAAATTCTTCGACAAAGGTATTGTATGTACCGGCAAATCCGGATCAGGCAAACATCTCGAAATATACCTTAAGAACCGGTACAAACTCCGGCTTTAATGCGGATGCTTTCTACCGTGTTGTATTGGTTGATTTGAATCAATCCAAGACCACACCGGCTTTGGTGCTTGTATATTCAACAGGCAGCAGCGCACCGACCAGCAGTGACTGGGTAAGCTGCCAGCCCGGTGTTGTTACGAAGGTATCTTCTGTTGAAAATGCCGATACTATCACCGTAATTGATGCTTCGGGTAATGAAACTGTTTATTACGATGAAGACAAGGAATTTTCCGGTAAGGTTGCAATTGGTGATGTCATTCGTCTGTCCGTAGATGCAAGCAAAAATATTGAAGATATGGAATTGCTGGCTTCCGGCTCTCAAGTATATACCGGTAAAGGTTACTTAAAGACGTATTCACATCAAGACACAAAGAATATGCAAAATGACGAAAGCGGAAATGTCGTTCTGATTCGTGAAGGCAGCAACATTTCACAAGACACCGCGCAATCCTGGTTAGCTTTGGGTACTGCTTTTGAAGTACAGGATTCAACACTTAAAATGTCCTTGGGTTATCTGACTACAAGCGGCAAAGATGATATTGAGTTAGGTAATAAAGGCCTGTTAAAGAGCATGTCTGCTTCCGGCGCCAAGATGATTTCTGTTAACTTTGCAAAAGACGGTACCGTTAAAAACGTTGATGCAAAAAATACGGAGATCGGTCAGCTAAGGACATATAAAACTGCCACTACAGATGCAGATAAAATATTTGTATACCGTTCTTACGGTACAACAAAGCTGATTGTTGTATTCCGTGCAGAACAGTAAACCGATAAACGGATTATGTAAAGAGGCTGTATGTGATATAAAATATATCACATACAGCCTCTTTTTTGGATACATGATGCATAAAAACAGAGCTTCCTATCTGGTTCGGGCAGGGTAGGAAGCTCTGTTTTGTTTTTACATTATATTCTTTCAGCGATCAGTGCGGACATTTTCTGTGTGCCGACTAATGTGCTGTCCGCTGCAGCTATATCGGCTGTCCGATAATTCTCACAAATGACCTGCTGTACAGCCTGTCTGATGGATTCAGCTTCGTTTTTCATATCGAACGAATATTCAAGCATCATAGCCGTCGATAAAATTGTGGCAATAGGATTTGCCTTGTCCTGTCCGGCGATATCGGGCGCCGATCCATGGATGGCTTCAAACATCCCCGGCGCTTCATCTCCCATAGAAGCAGATGGCAGCAGGCCGATTGATCCGGTTAATACAGAGGCTAAATCGGATAAAATATCGCCAAACAAGTTGCTTGTAACAATTACATCAAACTGACCGGGGTTAGAGGCCAGCTGCATAGCCGCATTGTCAACATACATGTGTGAAAGTGTTACGTCGGGATAGCGTTCGGCAGTTTCCGTTACAATTTTGCGCCAAAAACGTGAACTTTCGAGCACATTTGCCTTATCAACCGAAACAAGCCGTTTCTTTCGTTTTTGGGCAGCACGAAAGGCTGTTTCGGCAATACGGCGTACCTCATAGTCGTGATACAGCTCCGTATCGGCTGCAAAATCTTCGCCCCATTCACGCTTGCCGAAATAAATGCCGCCCGTCAACTCACGCACAATTAAAACATCCAGGCCATCACCAATAATCTCCGACTTTAGGGGAGAGGCGTTTTTAAGGGCAGGGAAGAGCTGCGCCGGACGTAAATTGGCATATAACCCAAGTGCCTTTCGCAAGCCTAAAAGACCGGCTTCGGGACGAATATCGGCCGGGCAGTTATCCCATTTGGGACCGCCTAACGCGCCCAGTAAAACACCGTCCGATTTACGGCAGGCGGCAAGTGTTTCTTCCGGCAGCGGTACGCCGAAGCGGTCAATGGCGGCGCCGCCTGCATATGCCTTGGTGTACGTAAATGTATGTCCAAATCGTTTGGCGACAGCCGTTAAAACAGATATGGCACCGTCTGTAATTTCGGGGCCAATCCCATCGCCCGGAATTACGGTAATCTGCTTACGCATTTTGTACGCCTCCTTTTTGGGCTTTTATATAGGCGATTAGGCCGCCGGCATGAATCAATTCTTGCATAAAGGGCGGAAACGGAGCCGCCTGATAGGTCGTGTTTTGTGTTACATTGGTAATCAAGCCCGTATTAAAATCAACACATAAGCGGTCGCCTTCGCAAACCTCTCCGATTTGCGGACACTCTAAAATCGGCAGACCGATGTTCAATGCATTCCGATAAAAAATACGTGCAAAGCTTTGTGCAATGACGCAGCTGATGCCGGCTGCTGCAATTGCAATCGGGGCATGCTCTCGCGAGGAGCCGCAGCCGAAATTTTTGCCGCCAACCATAATATCACCGGGTGACATTTTTTTCAAAAAATCAGGGTCAATATCCTCCATGCAATGCTGCGCAAGCTCCGTGTGGCTGGTTGTGTTTAAATATCGAGCCGGAATAATTACATCCGTGTCGATGTTATCTCCGTATCGGATCACTTTGCCTTCTGCTTTCATCACACATTCTCCTTTCCCATCAGCTTATTCGGGTCAGTAATGCGACCTGTTACGGCACTGGCTGCGGCAACCGCAGGACTGGCCAGATAAACCTCACTTTTTACGTGTCCCATTCGGCCGACAAAGTTACGATTTGTTGTAGAAACACAGCGTTCACCTTCTGCCAAAATACCCATATGACCGCCAAGACACGGGCCGCAAGTCGGTGCACTGACAACGGCACCGGCTTCTATAAAGATTTTCAGCAATCCTTCCTCCATTGCTTGCAGATAAATCGCTTGCGTGGCCGGGAAGATTAACGTCCGTACAGAGACATTTTGTCCCTGTAAAATTTGAGCGGCTGTGCGCAAATCTTCAATTCGTCCGTTTGTACAAGAACCGATGACAACCTGATCAATACTGATGTCGCCGAGAGAATCGGCCGGTTTTGTATTTTCAGGCAGAGCAGGGCAGGCAACAATCGGCGAAATGGCCGAAAGATCAATTTCTATCGTGCGTACATATGCAGCATCTTCATCTGCTTCGTAGGCTGTATAGGGCTTATTGCCGTGCTCGCTGATATATGCCACGGTTTTTGCGTCAACGGGGAAAATCCCATTTTTGGCACCTGCTTCAACCGCCATATTGGCAATGGTGAAGCGGTCATCCATGGAAAGGTATGAAACGCCTTCGCCCGAAAACTCCAGAGACTGATAGCGTGCACCCTCAACACCGATTTGACCGATTAAATATAAAATAACATCCTTGCCGGATACCCATTTGCGCGGTTTGCCTTTCAGGACCACCGAAATTGCTTCCGGCACTTTCAGCCAAACGCTGCCTGTTGCCATCGCGCCTGCCATATCCGTGCTGCCGATGCCGGTAGAGAAGGCGCCTAAGGCTCCGTAGGTACATGTGTGCGAATCAGCACCGATGACCAAATCGCCGGCCGTAACAAGGCCTTTTTCGGGCAACAGCGCATGTTCAATCCCGGCCTTACCAACCTCAAAATAGTGTAAAATGTTTTGCTTTTTTGCAAATTCGCGCATAATTTTAGCCTGCTGCGCCGATTTTATATCCTTGTTGGGGACAAAATGATCCGGCACAAGCGTGATTTTTGTTGCATCAAAAACCGAAGGCAATCCGATTTTTTCAAATTCTGCAATAGCAACAGGTGCCGTTATGTCGTTGCCTAACACCAAGTCTACCTGAGCCATAATCAATTGACCGGGCGTCACCGAAGGTAGACCGGCCTTTTTTGCCAGTATTTTTTGTGTCATAGTCATTTTCACGTGTATCATCTCACTTTATGATATGATTATAACTTTATTATATAACGAAAACGGCGGTTTGTCATCTCATTTTCTGCATTTTAACAAAAAAAACGAAAATATTTTTTGCTTTTCAGGTGATACGACCACCAAGAGACATAAAAATTGTATATCTTTATTGTAAACTTGGAACAATAACACTATCACATTGAATGTTAAAGAAGGGAAGAGCATAAATGAATTTAACCGATAAAGAATTAACGTCGCTTGAAGATCAGCTGAATGCCGAACAGGTGCTTATCAAAAAATATCGCGCCTATGCAGGAGATTGCAGCGATGCAACATTAAAGGCAAAGTGTAATACTATTGCAGACAAGCACCAGCAGCATTTTAACACGCTTATGGGTTATTTACAGTAAATCGAACAAATGTTTGAAGCAGTGCAGACGCTGCAAATTCATCAACACATAGAAAAAGGAGAACAAGCAAAATGAATCCAAACAACAAAAATCAAATGAGTGAACGAGATATGATGGAGGATGGGTTAAGCTCTCAAAAACAAATATCTTCCAATTATAATACCTGTGCAAGCGAATGTTCCGATAATCAATTACGTGCCACATTTTTAAATATACTCACGGATGAACAAGATTTAGGCGCGCAGATTTTTGACGAGATGAGCGCACGCGGCTGGTATCAGGTAAAACAAGCACAGCAAAGCGATATTACAAAAGCTAAAGCAAAATTCGTGAATCAGGCCAATTAACAGCTTGACGTGATGATAGCTTCTGGAATAAAACGCCGTGCATAACACATGTGTTATGCACGGCGTTTTATTATGCTTAAATATGAGTGCAAAACCTATTAAAAATATGTACAGATTTACAGAGAAGGGGTTGACGTGCAGAAGACCATGTGGTATAATAATATTATATCAAGTTTCGTAAAATAAAAATTTTACGAAACTGAGGGGAGGGAAAAGTATGGAAAAACGATACCAGGATGAGGCGCCGTCTTTTCTGCGTGACTTTACAACCTATATGGAGGTTATTTTAGGACGTACAAAAAAAACCGTTGATAACTATTACATAGACATTCGGCTGTTTTTGCGTTACCTGCTTGTTTTGCGCGGCTTTTCGAATATGGATGAATTTGAAACCATCTCGATTCAAAATATGGATATTGAACTGATTAAAACGGTTACATTACATGACTTGTATGACTTTTTGGCATACACATCTTCTGAACGTCTGAATAACGCTAATTCACGTTCGCGTAAAATATCGGCATTGCGTTCCTTTTTTAAGTATTTAAATGCAAAAGCCAAATTGATTCCCGGCAACCCGGCGGCTGAATTGGATTCGCCCAAAAAACCGCAGCAGTTACCGAAATATTTAACGCTTTCCGAATCTGTTCAATTACTGGGTGTCGTTGACGGCAATAATGCACTGCGGGATTATGCGATTTTGACTATCTTTTTAAATTGTGGGTTGCGGCTTTCAGAGCTGGTTGGCATTAACTTGCCCGATATTCGTGATGATAAATTGACAGTGCTTGGTAAAGGTAACAAGGAACGAACCATATACCTGAATCCGGCTTGTACCAAAGCTATTGATGCCTATGTAAAAAATGAGCGGCCGACAGCCGGTATTAAGCCGCAGCACCAAAATGCATTGTTTATCAGTCGTCATATGCAGCGTATTAATGTCAGAACTGTTGAATTGCTCGTAAAACGATATATAAAAGCTGCCGGTTTGGATGAAACAAAATATTCTGTGCATAAATTACGGCATACGGCTGCAACACTGATGTATCAGTACGGCCATGTGGATGTACGCGTATTACAAGAAATTTTAGGACATTCCGAGCTTTCGACAACACAAATTTATACACATTTGGATAATGAACAAGTGCGTGACGCCGTACAGCATAATCCGTTGGCGGAACAGGAGCAAGATATTAAACAGCATCAGCCCGAAGATACTGACGCTGTTTCTGATGAAAACAAATAGTCGATTCATAATAAAAAATCTCTATGATTGGCTCCGGTCAACCGCAGAGATTTTTTCCTATTTTATTTTAAAATTAATCCGACAGGACAATGATCGCTGCCATACACATCTGAATATATCACCGAGTCTTGAATTTTGCTTTGAAGACCGTTGGAGACAATAAAATAGTCAATACGCCATCCGATGTTTTTTTCACGCGCATGAGAACGGTATGACCACCAGCTGTATGCCAGTTCCGTATCGGGATATAAATAACGGAACGAATCGGTAAAACCCGATGATAAAAGTGCGGTCATTTCACCGCGTTCTTCGTCCGAAAAGCCCGGATTCCCACGGTTTGTTTTGGGATTTTTTAAGTCAATTTCTTGGTGCGCAACATTTAAGTCACCGCACAAAACAACAGGCTTGTGCTTCGAGAGGTTAACCAGATATGCACGAAAATCTCTTTCCCATTCAAGACGATATGAAAGCCTTGCCAATTCTTGCTGCGCATTCGGCGTATAACAATTAACCAAATAAAAATCTTGATATTCTAAAGTGATGGGCCGGCGTTGACCATGGGCTCGATGGTAAAGACCATGCCCGGAGCCATGATGGTGTCCACATCGGGCGCC